>NZ_JAXHDD010000017.1:0-76164 GCF_037072025.1 Pseudogracilibacillus sp. SO30301A
ATATATCGTTCTAAATAATTGATACCGTTCAAAACAATGAAAGTCGTAAATACAATTAAGGCAACTTTTATCATATAATTGAAATTTATTTGATTCTTTAAGGAAGATTTTCCTTTCATAGCCGAGTTAATATTGATTAATGAAATTGTAATAAACGAAATGATACTGAATATAAACAAACTTGTAATAAAAATAAGTGCAGGCACAATTAGATATATTAAAAACGGTTTGGCATTTTCAAAGCTAGTATCAATATAATAGAAGTACATAACTGTATTGGTCACTAGTTCAACTAATAAAATTAATCCTAAATATTTCAAAATCTGACTTCTATATATTTGCCAATTGCTATAACCTTCTAGTTTTAATATTTGAATTTTCTTGGTTTGTTTAATAATAATAATATTTAAACCTAAAACCACCATTAAGCTCATTAGCATAGCTAATATGACGTCCTCATAGTCTACTGTAATTGGTTCAATATGCGATTCACTTGAAAAAGCCTCAACAGAAAAACTAGGATATAAACTTTGAAATTCATCAACAAAGCTATTAAAAACTAGGTCACGATCTTCTTCATATGTAACTAGTTCGTATGGATGAAAAATAGATTTATGTTTATTACTAAAATCCCCTAAATGATAGATTTTATAGTTTTCATCTCTTATAGGATTAAAGATCAATCCTTTTTTATCTCCGTCATTACTAAAATAATAATCACCTTTATTGATAGCTGAAAGTTTTCCTTCTGTAAAAGCAACATTATTAAGATAACTCTTATCGTTCGTATGCGTCCATAGTATTTGCTCATTATCTACGTATAGCCTTTGATAACTATTAATCTTATATTTATCTAGCAATTGTTCAAAGTTTTGCTGAAATTCATTTATATCACTTGTATTTAATTCTCCACTAATTGCGAAAGTAAAACTTTGTTCATCAATATTATAATCAATGAATCTTTCTAAAATTAAATCATCATATTTCGTAAGGGCTGATTGAAAATTGAAAAAAATAGCAATAATTACTAACACAATTAAGATTCTTTTCATTTATATCACCTCCAATTCCATAAGGTTGTATCTCAAAACTTTTGAAATATGTTGGTTTGTGCATATGCCTTAACTTCCAATTCATTCGTCTTTTCAACAAATATTAACGAAGAGGTCGAATACCAACAAAAAGCAAAAAATTTATCTATTCGCTTACCTCCGTCTCCAACTTATCTCTCCCTTTGTCAAGTAACTTTTTATTGTCTTTCTAGCTCAACCCTATCATAACACATTTTTTTACAGTATTTTCCGTAAAAAAACCCTAAATTTTTCAACAAAAATTTTAAGGGAATCCCTAATATTCCAACGCAATTTTAGGGACTACCCTAAAAACCCCCAAAAATTCACTACTAAAAATAAAATTACAACAATTCTAGCCTCTTCTAATTCCCAATCTGACACAACTATTACTATTTTTATAGAGAATTCCCAATTTCTACATTGATCGATAACTCCTAACTAATAGAAATAGAACCGCATCTTCATTATAGATAACGATTTACACTTTTTAAGAATTCGATATCCTCTACTAAGTGTGAGGAAATAATTACAGTGTGTTCTTTACTTAGTGTCTTTAACAAATTTCGAAAACGAACCCTTTCTTCAATGTCCAACCCTGCTGTCGGTTCATCAAACATTAATACAGATGGCTTTCGAAGTAACAACTGGGCAATACCAACCCGCCTTCGCATCCCACCAGACAATTCCTTCATTTTTTTCTTCTCATGTTCCTGTAAATTCACCTTTTCTAGTACGTCTTTAATCATTCCTGCTGTTACTGAAACCTTAATTCCCTGTAGAACTGCAAAATGGCCAGTACTTGATATGTGGTCAAATCTGGATATACCATAAAGTCTTGGGCTAAGTAACCAATGGTGTCAATCTTTTTTACATATGACTTTGTACTAATCAACTGGTCAACCAAATACATACTACCTGATTGAAATGGCTCCAACCCTGCTAATATTTTCATTAATGTAGTTTTTCCTGCTCCATTAGAAGAGTATATAGAGACAAACTGTTACAATCCTTGCCAGTCAAAGGTTTACAACAATTTAAAGTCATTTAAACGGATTCATGTGTGAGACAATACAAATCTATGCTGATCAACATAAAAGCTGAGCAGAATATCTGTTCAGCTTTTACGATTTTCATGGGAGGTTAAACCAGTGCTTGTTTTTTCCATGATTTGCATTTCATAATGAGAAATATTTGTTCTAAGCGAATGGTACCTCTCCATCATAAAATGGGCGAGGCGCCGGCTTTGTTCGCTACACAAACTCAGAATTAACTTATTCATTCTCTCTTAATAGTGAAAAAATGGACTGTTTTCTTATTAAAGCAATTATCACAGTCATTGCGACAGAAATAAGAAAAAAAATGAATATCGCGGTTAAAGAAATATATTGTAAGTAATACATGAGTGAATACTCTGTGTGAGTTAACAAGATAGTATAGGAAAATACACAAAGTGCTAATAAGCTTGCAATGATAAAATAAAGTATCATTTCGTAATAAAGTAAAAAATAGACATCTTTTTTCTTCATACCCATTGAAAGATATATTCCCCATTCTTTCTTTTTAAGGTGATATTTACTATATACTACCACTGTAATGCTTAATATAGATAAAATCACTGATGTAACAAAAGATAACTTACCTAATACACCAATAAAAACTGAAATTCTGGATCTGTTTGAAAAATCTAAAGGAATATGTTGGTATAGACTTCCTGGAGTGATCGCATTCAGTTTATGAATACTTGCTTCAATTTCTTCTGTCTTTTCAGAAGTAATTTTTTCATCCAGATAAATATCAAGCTCATTAAATCCTTGAAAAATCCCATTATCCATTGCGGTTTGCTCATCAAGAAGAATTATTAAATTATCTTCTTCTACTATTTGATAAGTATCATCTAATTCAATGATAAATGGTTCATTATAAACATCTAAAATTTTATACTCCCATTTGTTTGTTTCATAATTCCCATTTGCGTTATGTGTTCTTCTGACAAAGGTAATCGATTCATTAACTAATCCCTCATTCGAATCATCAATCGTACTTGGGATGTATAGTATAGTCTTATCCTTAAATTCCTTGTAGTCCTTTTCTGGAAAATGCTTTAAAAACTCGTTTTGATTCAGTAAGAGATATTTAACATTGGGAATGATTTGTTTTCCATCATATGTTAACGGTATTTCTTCCTGTTGATTAATCCAATTTTCTAAAGAATAGGATACGAATTTTTCGTTTAATAGTGGATGTAAATCTACTAGAAAAGGTGTCTTTTGGACAAAAGTGATCCCTGATTTATTTTCTAGGTCTTCGACATCTTTAGCTGAGAATGTTAATCCAGGTTTTGTAAGAACCGTTAAATTATCGATTGTATCAAAGCTATATATTTCTTGGGAATTTAAATAATATTGATATCGTTTATCATCCCATAAACCAATAGTTTCTTTTTCAACGTAGATGGAAAAAATTATTATCAAGATTGAGAAAGTTATTGTTAATATTATTAATAATGATTGTTTTGGATAGGTCAGGGTTTGAGAAAAAATTTGTTTCACAGTAAAGTTATTTAATCGATCAGTAAATTTCAATTCTTTATATGGACGGATTTGTTCGCCCTTTAAGGTCTCATTTATTGTGTATTTTTTTAATCGTTTTATTTCATGTACAGCATTCCAAATGGTAATTAAAAAAATAATCAACATATAAATCAACACTACAATAAAAGTCTGGGCGGAGTCGGAAAAAGAATAATGACTAAATTGATACGTTTTATTAATGATCACATAATGAAAGAGCAGTATAAATGGTATGGATATAATAAAGCTACTAAAAAAAATACACACATTTTGCGAAAGGAGTATTTTAAATAAATCTTTCTCGTTAGCTCCCATTGCTGCAAGTAATGAAAACTTTTTTTGTTGCCCATTATAAAAGAAATAAAAAATACTATACATACATAAAAAGGAAGTGATTAATATAGAAATCTGAAAGATAAAAGAAACCATTGTAATATGCTCGTAATTTTGTAAGCCCAAGGAAAATAGTTGCTCGTTTATAAACCCATCTTGTCCATTCTCTTCAATAAAAGTATGTGCTCTTTGCTCTTTTTCTTTCATGCTCCCTTTTAACTTAATTAAAAACCTTGTATTACTACTTTTTGTTAGACTATTACTTTCAGATATTATTATATTAGGAAAATCATTTATTCCTTTTTCAACCTCTATTGGGACTGTCCATTTCGCAGAATAATCTTTGATAATACCAGTTAACGTTACATCTGTACTTTTACCATTTATAATAAGTTTTCTCTTTTCCCCTAGCTTCCAGTTTTCGTCTATAAGTGATAAATAGGTAGCCTCGATAGCAATACCATTTTCGATAGACGGAAAATTTCCTTCGGTAGTTTCTAATTTTCCGAGTTTTTGAGCATCATTGTTCATAGTTCCAACAGTAGCAGTATGTCCATCATGTAAATCTACCGTACCTAATAATTTAAATTGACCAATCGCTTCAACATCCTTTTTGTTTTTCAATGATGCATACGATTGATCACTTTCTAATAAAACTAATGTTTGTTCGCCGTAGTCTTGATAAGCATGTTCTTTTAAGCTCATCTTGATTGATATCGATGCTGTAAAAATCGATGTGATAGAAGCTAGTAAAAGTGAGATTGTAGCACACATTAACATAAACCATTTCATTCGTGATACTAAGAGTTTCCATCCTAATTTAATCATACTGATGTACCACCCTAAGTTGTCCATCTTTCATTTCGAATTTAGTGTGTGGTATATTTATTAGTCCTCTTTCATGTGTTACAATCACTAAGGTAATTTGGCGCTCTATGTTTAGCTTAGACAGCAAGTCTACAATTATTTTAGTTGTTTTATAATCTAGATTACCGGTAGGTTCATCTGCAAAAATAATTTCTGGATTTGTTATTAGAGCTCTAGCAATAGCTACTCTTTGCTGCTCTCCTCCTGATAGATATGCTGGTTTATGATTTAATTTTTTATCAATTTCTAAAACCTTGGTTAGGTCTTGTATGTTCAAAATAAGATTCTTATCTGTGATGAAATGTATTGGCAGTTCAATATTTTCTTTTACTGTTAACTCTGGTATTAAGTTAAAAGATTGAAAGACAAAACCAAATGATTTTCCACGTATAGTTGCCTGTTCATCTTCCTCTAAATCATAAAAAGATTTTCCTTTGAACATGATTTTTCCATAAGTCGGAGGTTCTAATCCTCCCAACATACTTAGGAGGGTTGATTTTCCCGAACCGCTCTTTCCTTCAATAACATAAACCTTTCCTTTTTCTAATGAAATATTTGCTTGTTTTATAATTGTATGCACATTGGAAAAAGTTTTGCTAATACTCTTTGCAGTTAATAACACAGATATAAAATCCCCCTCAATTATATTGCGTTTTTCATTTATTAAACCACTTTATTTTTTAAAACTCAATCTTTCCTATCAATGTATATATTTGACACAAATGGAACTCAAGTATATTAAATATAAAAAGGTAGGGGATTAAATTGAAAAGGTTTAGAAAAAGTTTAATACCACTATTAATAATGCTAGCGTTAAATATTCCAGTTATTACAAATGCATATAGTGGTAGCTATTCATTTAGCATTAATTCTTCTGTAAAGAGGTCAACAAAACATTCGTTGGCTAAAAAGAAAACTACAACTACAGTAAAAGCAAATACATATTATACAGGCGACATAATAAAAACTAAAGACAGTTATCAAGTATCTTTAAATAGAGGATTATCCTCGTACTCTATTACTCCAACACTGGCAAATGGATCTTCCTATTCAATATCTTTTGGAACTGTAAAAAAAGGGGACTATACTGTTAATGTATACAAAACTACCAGAAAAACTTATGGTGCTACTGTCAAAGGTTCAGGAACTATTAAACAGTATGCAAAAGTCTATTAGTCTTACTATTTCTATTAGTTGGTTATATTTTTATCAAGAAGGATAGAAAGTTTCTGTAAGCGTAACAAAATTGAATAAATTATGCTCTAACTTCATGAGGATAGTAAGAAAGTGTCTTTTCTAAATTTTCATCTGGATTTCAATAACAATAGAGAAATTAAAAAAGTAGGGAATTTTTTAGATGCTTTGAATAATTCTAATTTAATGGTATCTCTAGTTAATGTGCTAAAAAGTGAAAGATTAGAATTTTATCTATCGTAAAATCATAAGGGATTTTGCAATACGTTGAAGGATTGGCAACATTCATGTGTAGGGCAATGCAAATATTCGCTGAATAACATAAAAGCTGAGCAGAATATCTGTTCAGCTTTTACGATTTTCATGGGGGTTAATTCATTGCTTGTTTTTTCATGATTTGCATTTCATAATGAGAAATATTTGACTAAACGAATGGTTGCTATGAGTCAAATGCTTGAAATGGGAATTCCAAAGACTAATCGAGTAGATATAGTAACTCAAGATATTGCAATCGTTAAGGATTATTAATTACCCACTGCAGTAATATCTTTTTTACCATGATAAAAATTAAAACATACCAGATAAATCAGACATTATTTCAGATAGAAATGTCCGTAATTAATCTTACATTTGAGTGCCGTTGTAAGATAGATGCAGGTATATCTTCCGTTACATCGCATAAATTGCTTTTTTCAGTATATCTGCTTACTTTTTTCCATGAACAAGAAGAAGGATTTGTTTAGCTTTCATAATTGTTCCTATTCCCATCATGATCACTTTCGTAAGGACATCTTCCACTCTTTTAAAAAACTATTGTAGACCGTTCTAATTAAGTGACATGCGTTTTAGATTCAAAGGCAGAACCTGGTTCATTAAATCCAATATGTCCATTTAAGCCCAACCCCAAAATTTTTAAATCCATTGCTCCAGCGGTTTTAATATATTGTTCATATGCTTTACATATCAAAGTTTACAACGTAACGATGAACATCCGTATTATAATAGGCCTCAGAATATTCGACCAAATTTCCATTTAAATCGAATGAAAATCGAAATCTTTGTAATAATGGCTTTTGTTCGATTTGTAACATTTGAGCAATATCATCACTCGGAGTTCCAACACCAAATTCATCCTTAAAACGGTGAAACCTAACACCTTGTTGGTACATAATTTCATATAATGAGTTTTGCAAATGCTCATGGTTATCTGGTAAAATGATATCTTGTGGAATATAATGTTTAAAATGAATGTATGGTTTACCATTTAATTTGTAAAGACGTTCTATACAATTCATTTTCACATCAAAATAATCCTTCAAAATAGAATGACTAGACCCGTCAATAACAGATAGTTCAACAAATTCTTTGCTTAACTCATTACCCTCATCCAATAAGTACTCTGAAAAACGCTGTCCCTTTGATAATTTAGAAATAGCATTATTTTCAAGTACAGTTGTCCCAATACCACTGCGTTTTTCAACATATCCTTGTTGTGAGAGTTGTTCCACTGCTCGGCGAACGGTTATAATACTTACACCAAACTCATCTTTTAACTCTTGTTCTGACGGAATTAACGTATTTTTCGGATATTTCCCACTAATAATCCGTTCTTTTAATATTTCCTCCAACTGTATATAAAGTGGACCTTTTTTTAGGGTTAATTTCATCATCTATCTACCTTTCTAAATTTGCCTCTAATTTTTTGTGGACTAAATTCCACACTTCTTCCTTTGAGCATACTGGCACATCGCCATATGTAGTATGAGCTAAAACACCTGAAGCAGTTGCAAATTCAATTGTATCTTTTAAAGACAACTTCTTTAACATTCCATGCATTACACCACTTGTAAATCCATCGCCCGCCCCTATTCGATCAACTATTTTGAAAATGTAGTTTCTAGAATAAGTAAATCCATTATTATCATAAATAAACCCTTTGACAACCTCATTTTCATTTTGATCATTTTTTCTAATGATCCCGGCGATTGTAGTCATGTGAAATTTCCTTGCAACCTTTGGCATTACATCTTCAATTTGCTTCTGTTGATCCAATTCATTCGTTTCCATACCGAGTAAGAGGATTGCATCTTTTTCAGACATAAAACAAATATCTGAGAGCTGTAACATTGCTTCATATATTTCTTTTGCCTTTTGTCTTTGACTTTCCCACAATTTAGGACGATAATTACAATCGAATACAATTGGTATTCCTAGCTTTTTTGCTTCTTCTGCAACCCGCAGTGCATTAGTTCTCGTTCGCTCCGATATTGTCAAAGCAATTCCACAAAAATGAATCATTTTTGTATTGTGTAAGATAGATTCCAAATTAAAATCTGTTAATGAAGCAGTACAAAAACTACTTTCCGTTCGGTTCGAATACGTTACTTTTGATGGTCTGACACTAAATCCATTTTCAAGAAAATACATTCCTACATATTCTCCACCGCGAACGATATCCTCTGTTGATACTCCTGATGATCTAATCGAGGCAATGGCCGCATCGCCAAGACTATTGGCAGGTAACCTCGTAATAAGTGATGTATGATGTCCATATTTACTTAAAGCACTTAATACATTAACACCAGTGCCAGAGTAAGAAACATTTAGTGATCGAGATTGTTCCAATTTTAAATAATTTGGTACTTCCAACCTCATCATAACTTCTCCAAAAGCTTTAATTTTATCTTTCATATTATATCCCAACTCTTTTTACTATTTCATATAGTTGTTTGACGTCCTCTACATTTGTTTTACCTGTGCTACCATCGATAATTGCAGAGTATACATGTGGGATTATCTGTTTCACTCCTGATTCAAGAGCAATAACAACAATCTCTTCAAAATTTTCTAGATCAATCCCTCCTGTTGGTTCAATAGCAAAATTTTCATCAGCACAAATTTTCACAATTTCCTTATACATTTCTTTGTTTTGCAGTCCATTCATTGGAAATAATTTAACCGAATTTCCACCCATTTCTCGAATAAGTGCAATCGCAGTTGAAAGATGAACTTTCGTAGGATCTTTTTTTGTTGAAAGAGGTCCTGTTGCTATATTTACATACCCTAATTTATCTAACGGGTTTACAAGACAATTAATAAATGATGATTCATTTTTCGCCATTGCCCTCGTATACCCTACTGCCGGAAAGATTTGATTAATATGTTCGGCATCCAATTCTCGGCTAATATGCGCTACTTTCTTCCATTGATTCGGATCACCAGCACCTAAACTAATTGAAATAGCACCATCAATTGCTTCTTTATATATGATCATTTCTTTCACTGCTTGATCGACAGTTTCATATTTTGCAGCTAATAAACCTATCACTACATGCCCTTCTGTAATATCGTAAATTTCTTTTGCATTATCTACATTGCCTGCAAGAACATTTAAGCAAATTTTATTATTGTAGAAACGTTTATCTATCATAATAACTCAAACCCCTAATAACTGTTTTATTCTAGTAACAATATATTCAACATCTTGTCTTGATAATGCTCGTGGGTCAATATCAAAGTATCCGATATTTGCATAATAATCTCTCGTATAAATAGCGATATTCCCATTTCGCAAGCTTTTAGTCAGTTCTACTGCAGATAATTTTGTTGATGTTTCATCGATATGAATTCGAGCACGATAAATTTCACGACCTGATTCATCTTGATGAACAGATACCTTTACACCATTAATTTTTTCTAACTCCATCAACCACTTTAAAATTAGCAGCTGTTCTTGTTCGGACATTTTATGTTCAGTAAAATTTTCCAACGCTTTTAATAGACCTAAAATTGATTCTTTACCAATTTTCATAGCTCTACCTATTCCCTGTAAATGTTGTTTTGCAAACGTAACATATTTTTTCCTACCCGCTAAAATTCCAGATGTCGGTCCTTCAATTGCCTTGGAGCCGCTCACAATGATTACATCCGCTAATTCAGCATATCCGGCTATGTTGCCTTCAGCAGCTATATCTAAGATGAATGGAATTTGATTTTGATAAGCTAGTTTACTTACATCTTGTAAATTAGGCATATTTTTTTGAACTGTATGATGAGATTTTATAAACATAATCCCGATAGTTTGCTCTGTAATTGCTGCCTCTATTTGTTGTAAACTACATCCATTTGCATATCCGACTTCTTTTACTAATCCTCTACCTAATTGTATCATCGTACTAACTGGAGCACCATAATCAATTATATGCCCTTTCATTATAATAATTTCTTTCGTTAAGGGTAATGATGGTAGACGTTCTACTGAATAAGTATCTCCTTTCGTTACAAAGCCTGCAACAGCAAGAGCAATTGCCGCTGATGCTGAGTTGGTAATTACAGCATTTTCTGTTCCCATATATTGCGAGACAATTTTACCTGATTCTTCATATAACTGATCCATTTCATAATAATTCGAAGCCCCTATTTTCATTGCCTCCAAAACGTCATCTGAAATAGTAGAGACACCTAGTATACTCATTTTACCGCTGGCATTTATAACCTTCTTTAAATTCATTTGAGTTACATTCATAATATTTCCCACCTATCATAACGGCATATGGTTTCACCAGGTTTTCTGCGAGTAATTCATTTCCCATTGAATCGTTAAGAATTACTTCACTATTCTCCACTGTAAAAAAAGTTAAATCTGCAAGTACACCTTTTTGAAGCGCCCCAATTTCTCGTTTATTGATTATTTTAGCAGGCATCTCCGTCACAGAATGTATTACTTCTTCCAATGAATATCCTAAAGCTAAAAACTTCGATAAAGTTGTTGCCATATTATAAACTGGACCATTTACTTTATTTCGTTCATAAATGTCCGTACTAATACTATGGAAATTAATATTCTCCGCTTTTGCTCTTTTTGCTATTGGATAAGAAAAACTGGAAGTGCCATGCCCAACATCTAAATAAACACCTCGATCAATTGCTTCTTTAATCTTATTTTTGATTAAGCCAGAATCGTTAAACATATGATTATCTGCTTTTTCATTATAGCAATGTGTGATAATATCGCCTTGCTCTAACAGACTGATTATATCGACTAATTTTGGCGGAGCACTCCCAATGTGAACCATTAACGGTTTCTTAATTTTCCTAGAAAAGTTTTTCGCAATTTCTAATGGTATTGTACCGTTGTTCCCAACAACACTAGCACTCATTCTCGCCTTTAAACCGACAATAAAATCAGAATATTTTTCATTTGCTTTTAAAATTTCCTCTAAAGATAATCTAGACATATCAGCTAATTCGTTTCTTACTTTTAAGCCTACTGAAGATACATTTAAAAAAGCGAATATACGAGTGATACATTGCTCAGACATCTTAAAAAAATCACCAATATCATTCGAGCCACAGCTTCCCGCATCGACGACTGTAGTCACACCAGTTTTGTATCCAATATCGTCTGGAAAAGCGCAATACGGTTCATATTTTGGAAAAGAATGAGTATGTAAATCGATCCATCCTGGTGAAACATATACATTTTTAGGTAGTTGAATAATCTCTCCTTCCCCAGTCCAATCGGAAACAACCTCTACTATTTTTCCATTTTTTATGACAATATCTGTTTTTTGACCGTTTGGTAATCTTGCATTTTTAATAATCTGTTTCATGTCTAGTGCCCCTTTAGTACCGCTATAATCAATTCAATTAGTATGTTTAAGCTTCAGTTATTTCGTATTTTTCAAAGGTCTTTGAAGCACCCCACATGATGAAATAAGCTGTGACACTACCTCCAAAGAAAAATAAAATAGCAGGTATTGTTATATAAGTTACATAAACTATTGCAGCGAATCCGCCCATCATAAATAAAGTTAATATCGGATGCACAACCCCGATAATGAACGGCCACTTTAAATAGTCTGTTATTTTTAAATTAAAATGAACATATATCGGAAAGAAATATGTTAAAACGATGGCATATAAAATAAAAATAGCTAATACACCAAAGCTTACGATGAAATATATGATATTTTCTTGCTGCCTTAAAATTTGAAATTCAATCACAAGAATATAGCCAATTATAAATAAAATGATCCCTAGCCCATTTGCTTTAAAAAATTCCTTCCGGTAAGAATCCCAAAAAGTTTTGAAAACCGGAATATCCTCTTCCCCCATATTCCATTTTCTTATTACAGAAAACATTGCAACTGTTGCAGGCATAAATCCAAAGACACCGAAGCCAAGTAACGTAAAAATAGTCCACAGTAAATTTACATACGCTAATTTCATTGCCCAAACACTAAATTTATAATACCCTGCGATAAATCCGTGCATGATGTTTCCTCCTAATTCATATCCTTAACATTATTCTTTCACAGATCCGATTAAAACTCCTTTTACAAAAAAGCGTTGTAAAAATGGATAGACAATTAATAATGGTAAAGCAGACACAATAATGACAGCATATTTAACAAGTGATGCAGTTTTTACTTGATCAGCAAATGATTGAGCAGCACCTGCTGCAGATGCGGCACTATCAGCACTAACTTCGTTTAAAATTAAAATCTGTCGTAAGATTAATTGTAAAGGAAATAATTCTTCATCTGATAAGTAAATCAATGCATTAAAATATTGGTTCCATAAAGCTACCGCATGGAATAACGCCATAACTGCAATGATTGGTAACGATAAAGGCAATACTATCCTAATAAATAAGTAAAAGTCACTGGCTCCATCAATTTTGGAAGCTTCAACTAACTGATCAGGAATCGTTTGTTGAAAGAAGGACCGTGCAACTAGGATGGACCAAGCACCTACAACCCCTGGGACCACAATTGCCCACATGGTGTTTATCATGTCTAATCCTTTTACTACAAGATACGTAGGAATTAATCCTCCATTGAAAAGCATCGTGAATAAAATAAACCATAAAAAAACTTTTTTGCCATTAATTCTTTTCTTGACAATGCATACGCACATGGCAATAAAATAAACAAGTGAATAGCTGTACCTAATAATGTATAAATAATTGTATTTTTATAGCCAATCCAAATTGCTTTATTTTGAAAGACTCGTATAAAACCATCAAATGTAACATCGACAGGCCAAAGCCACACTTTCCCTGTATTTACAGCATGTGGGTCACTTATGGAAGCACTAATTACAAATATAAGTGGATAAACAATCATTAAAGTGATCATTAATACAAAAATAAAATTGATTCTTTCAAATGCTTTATCAGACAAACTAAAGTTACGCATCCTTTTTCCTCCTTACCATAGACTATTCTCACTAACCTTTCTAGCTATCTGATTAACGGTAATGAGCAAAACGATATTAATTGCTGATTCGAATAACCCAATAGCTGCAGCGAAACTATAGCGGCCTTCTAATAGCCCTGTTTCATAAACAAATGTTTGAATAATATCTGATGTTTCGGAGTTTAATGTATTTTGCATTAACAACACTTTTTCGAAACCTATTTGCATGAAATTCCCCATATTTAATATAAATAAAACAACTATTGTCGGCATAATGCCTGGTAGATTAATGCGTAATATTCTTTGTAATCTTGTTGCACCATCAACTTTAGCGGCTTCATGTAACTCAGGATTTATTCCAGCTAAAGCGGCCAAATAAATAATTGTACTCCAACCTAGAGTCTGCCATTGACCAGACCATATATATATGTGTCTAAACCAATCTGGACTAGTTAAAAATGGAATCGATTCAAAACCTAACCACCGAATCGCATGATTAGCTAATCCTGTAACTGGATCTAAAAATGCAATTAGCATCCCTACAACAACTACTACAGAGATAAAATGTGGTGCATAGGTTAATGTTTGTGTCCACTTTTTAAAGGCTCCATTTTTTAATTCATTTAAAGATAGTGCAAAAATGATTGGAAGTGGAAATAACAATAAACCATATGCATTTAAAATAATGGTATTTTTTAATAAACGCCAAAAGTAATATGAATTAAAAAATCGCTCAAAATGCTCAAAACCAACCCAAGGACTTCCGAATATACCTAAGTTTGCAAAGTAATCTTTAAAAGCAATTTGTACACCATACATTGGAATATAATGAAAAATAAAAAAATAAGTTAAAGCAGGTAAAAGAAATACATATAATTGCCAATTTCTTAACAAACTCTTTTTGATTGCATACGTTCTACTTTTACGTTTTATACTTTCCTTTTCTTGTTGTTGCAATTCCATTCGATTTAGACTTTCTTTTTTTTGTTGCAATTCCATCTGATTGCAAGCCCCCTCTTACACAAGTCTATTAGACTATAAAATTTTCCAAATAAATAAGGGGAGGGGAGCCCCCCCTTTTTTTTATTACCATTTAATTTTCTTGATATCTTTCGAATGCCGCTTGATAAACCTCCGTTAATTCATCTAAAGCACCCATTTTTTCAATTGTTTCCACATAGCTATCCCATTCTGAAAAATCTACGTCTCCACTAATAAATTTATCACGCATTTCTTCAATATACTTATCTACATCGGCTCCAGTTGCTTCAAGTACTTTGTTTTCATCTGCTGTAAATGTAAATCTTGGCCATATTTCATCTGGTATATAGGGTTCAATTTTCTCAGCCGCTTCCATCGATTGAGGTGCAGTTTCTCCTCCCTGGAAGTAATCCGCTTTAATAATTCCACTAATAGAGCCTAACCAAGTTAACTGTTTTGCTATAGCTTGTTCGAACGTCATATCCCCTTCTGGATTTAAAATATGATCCATGTACTTTATTTCTCCGCCATCTTCTTCATATGTTTCTCCCTCTACACCCATATAGTAAAGCTTGGCGCCTTCCTCACTATAGAAGTAATCCATCCAGCGAACCGCCGCTTCTGGATTTTCATTTTCACTTGTAATAACAAAACTTGATGTTTCCCAAACAGATGATGAAAGTTTATTATAGTCTTTATATCCTTCAGGTCCTTCTAAAGCAGCAAGACTATTATATTGTGAACCTATTTCTTCACCAAAGAGTTCAATAGGATCATAGAAAATCATACTTCCGTATAAGTTTTCCGATGCATTGGCTAAAAACTGACCCCATTCGATTGAAAAGATATTTTGCTCGATTAAACCTTCATCGTATAACATATGAATATATTCTAATAATTGTCTATACTCGTCCGTAACTGCATAGAAACGAACTTTACTAGGATCATCAGGATCTAAATCGATATTCGTGTTCGACGGACCATGATTCATGACGCCAAACGAACCGGCTAACCATTGCACTAACTCCGCAATATCAGTACCACCATATGGTACTGTTTTTCCGTCACCAACCGGATCTAGTTCTTTTACTGCTTTTAAATACTCATAAAACTCCCCAGTTGTTTCAGGTATTTCCATGTCCAATTCTTTCAACCAGTCCTCATTGACCCATGGTCGTGCACTTAAACGTAGGGATAAAAAGTCGTCTTCTATTAATGATGGCATGGAGTAAATGTTCCCATCCGGGAAAGTAATTGCTTTTCGAATACTCGGATCATTTTCCATCAATTCAGTTAAATTTGGTGCATATTCTTCAATCAAATCATTAAGCGGTAAGAAAGTTCCTTGTCCGCCATATTTTAATAAGTCAGCATTCGTCAATTGTGATAAGAAAAATACATCCGGCAAATCACCACTACCAAGTGATAAGTTTCTTTTTTCCTCAAGTGCATCAGGATTAATTGATTCCCACTCCACATTAATATTTGTCATATCACGATAATGATTCCAAATTAATATATCATTCCAATCATTATCCTCGTTTTGTGCAGGTTTGTTTGCGAAAATTTTCATGTCTATTTCTTCGTCAACAATCGGCATACCAGTTGCGTTTACATTACTGTCTCCGGAGGTACCGTTATCATCAGCATCTGATCCAGCTTCCTTATTTCCACCACAAGCAGCTAAGACTAATAAGACCAATAAAGCAATTAATATAAGTAAATTCTTTTTAAATCTCACAAATTACCCTCCTTAAAATTATTATTTAGCGTGCGACCTTCTCTCTATTTTTAAAATAAGACTTTCTCATCCCCCCTGCATCTAATTTTTAAATGAAGTCTAAGTGCGAAAAACAGTAAGCGATTTCATCTTGAATATTATAATACTATTATTCTGAAAATAAATCAACATTATCTTATAACATTATAATGTTAATACTGAAAAATAAATGAAAATTTTTATTTTTTCTTCTAGAAAACGATGTTTTTATTTTACTATGTGTAAACAAACTGGTTTGTTTACATGAAATCGATGACCAGTTCGTTGTAAACTACCATCTTCTAGAATTTCAAAGACCATAATATTATTGGATTGTTCATTTGCGACTAAAACATATGTATCATCAGGCATTATTGTAAAATTTCTTGGCCACTGCCCTTCCGTTTTAGTATGAGAAATGAATGCTAAAGTCCCATCATTTAATACTTTATAAGCTGTAATCGAATCATGGCCCCGATTAGAAGCATATACGAATTTTCCAGTTTTCGTTACATGAATATCTGCTCCATAATTTGCATGTTGGAAATTATCATATATCGTCGGCAATGTTTGACACAGTTTTATATGTTGCAGATCTTTATCATACAAATACGTTAAAATCGTTGAATTAAGTTCATTCACAATATAAAAAACATTTAACGTTGGATGAAAAGCGATATGGCGTGGTCCAGATCCATCCGGTACTTGCTCTTCAAAAAGAAACGTTAATTCTCCTGTTGCATGATTATGTTTAAAAAAGTTTAGTTTATTTAATCCTAAATCTGTTGCAATAAAATAAGGTGTATTAGGAATATTCCTTATTGCATGTACTTTGGAAGCCGACTGCTGATGCGAGTTAGTTTTATAAAAACTTATTTCGTTTCCAATTTCTCCAGTTTCTTTTAAGGAATGAACGATTACACTTCCATTACTATAATTTGCAGTAAATAAAGCATGTTCACCGTTTTCCAGATAACATGGTCCACCGTTAGTTGGCTGTCTTTTTACTTCCTTGAGTGTTCCTAGACGTTCACTCCACTGTAAACTGACTACCTCACCGTTTGTTTTCTCACTAATAGCATATAAGTGACTTTTCTTCTTATTGACTGCTAGGAAGGATGGATTCTCTATCCCACTGAATGAATTTATTATTCTCAATTTTCCATATCGGGCATCAAAATTTAACCAATGAATCGTTTCCTCTGTCTCGGTACCATAACACCCGACGAAAAGATCAAATTGCTGTTGACACATTTTTTTCACTTACTCCTTCATTAATAGATTGGCAGTACATGGAAGAATACATTCGGTGATGCCATACGGTAATAATAGCTACACCAACCTAGACTAGTAGAATCTTTTACCCCTGGCGAATAATACAGGCGTTCCTGTTCAAGTTCGTCAATAACATCAATTTCTCCGTTTAGATAATCATTCACCCTCATAGTTGCCGTATCAAGCCTGTTTAATAAACCACCATAACGAATATCGATTACTTCCCATCCAAACGGTCTATTCATTTTTAACCATTGATAACGGTGTGCACTTCTAAGCTCTTTCACTCGAGTCATAATTTCTGGAATAATTTCATTGGCGATTTTATTTAATTCAGCTTGATCCTGTTTATCATAAGCAGCTTTTAACTTTACACCAATTCCCGCTTTTAAAGCTAGTACTCTACTAAGCTTTTCTGGTACTTCAAAAATATAATCAAGTTTATCAGCTTTATTTCTACTATGTTGAATTTGAGTTGCAAGTTCCTCATAATAACGATCCATATTAAGATCTTCAATATGTTTATCAAAAACCCCTAACAATACATCTTGCCATAGTAAAAACTTGGATGGATTTGTTTGTTCAAGATTCCCCTCTTCCACTCCAGGAGGTGTGTCTAATTTATTTAACATCAAATACTTCTCCGCAGATATCCCTGTACAAAACGCCACTCGTTCATAAAGCTTTTCTTCGTCTAATTCATCCGTATACGCATGCTCTGCATAGTATTGTAATCCTAAAAGGGCTGTATATGGATTATTTTCCATGCCGTCATCACCCCAAAGCGTTACAAAAACATCTTCAACTTCTTTTTCTTTACAAGCTTGTAACGCCGCATTGCTCGCTTGTAAAGATAACTGATAATTTGTTGCAAACGTATTCCAAATCCAGATACCTCCTGCAAAAGCAGGCTTTTTATTAAATGCTTTATGCTGTTCCATAATTTGTCTGTAGTGATCAATGTCCGTTGCATTATATTGCCAATACATTAATTGGATTTGCTCTGGCGTTTGTTCAATAATATAATCTGGAATTTCAGTCGTCTTACTATACCTATCCCCTGTTTCAGAAGCAAGTTTTAAGAACATGTCACTCCACATTACTGCTTCTAATCCAAACTCATCTGTTATTTGTAAAACGCTATCTAAATGCTTTGCCATTAATTCAAACCTCGGCTTATATCCATGTTTATTTAAAAATATTCCCCGACCAAGTTCTTCCGCTTCATCCATCCCGATATGAATACGCTTGCTTCTAAACGGACTTGAAGCCGAGTGAATCATATTTGTAAGTAGTTGATACGTTTCTTCGCTTTCCAAAAGTAAAGCTCCTCTAGTGTCTTTATAACGGTAAGCTGCATCCCATTTTAAAAACTCTTCTAGATGAGCAAGTGTCTGAATACAAGGTATAAGTTCAATTCCAAATTGGTGTGCATAATCATCCAATTGCTTCAGTTCTTCCTGTGAGTATCTTCCCCGCATATAACCAAAATACGGTTCTTCCTTCACTTCATACGTATCTTCCATGTATAACATTGCAGAATTAAAGCCCATCATCGCAAGCATTCGAATCATTTCGTAAAAACTATCTTGCCTCATAACAGCATTTCTGGAAACATCAAACATCGGACCAACCGTTTTAAATTGTCCTTTCTCCTTAATCGAAAAATCAGTTTCTCCTTTTTGAACTTTTTCGATTACCATACTGAATGCCCGAAAGAATTGATTTATATGTCTATAAGCAATCTCACCTTTCCCATTTTCGTAAACAATGGAGATATCATGTTCTTCTTGTGTACGCTTACAAATCAACTCAATATCTGCCGACTCCGAAATCTCAAACTGAATGTTTTTTTGCAGTTCGTTTATTCCATTGAGTACTTCGGTAAAATCTCCTGTCAATTTAATCTTCAACCTTTTCCACCTTCTTTTCTTAAATTTCATTGTTCTTAAAGTGCGTGTTCAAAAAGGAGGATAAAAAGGATCAAGACGGCTAAAAGCGCTGACGTCCTGGGACTCGCGCTTAGTTCGTCCCACCGAAAAATTTGTTGCAACGCCAACACTAGCACGTCCTGTGCGTCGGAAGTTCGAAGCGGCGCCGTTTCGAGCACAAGGAAAGCTTCCCTGAATACGCATCGAACGAAGGAAAAGCGGTTTTCTTTTCCGAAGAGCGGAGCAACAAGTCAACGAGCTTCCACAGAATGTGGCGACTTCGACGTTCGACACAGACTTGTCGATATTTAGTCGAAGTTCTCCTAATGAAATGTCATTTTTACCAAACTTTCTGAACATCCTCTTAAAGGTACATTTAGGAACAATTAATTCAAAATATTACATGAGAACCAAGTAAACGTCAAATTTTATTCAACACTACATTACAGTGCAATAGTTATATATGTAATGGTTATTTCTTAGTTCTTTATACGGAAAGGAACCAGCTGTTCATTTATCGATTTAGTTATAAATAATCAATTTTACTCAATCTGCATATAGTCGTTTGAAATAGCAAAATTCTTTTGGTAGGATGATAAACGCACAAAAGTAAAAGGTAATATTACTAAATAACTATAGCTCTTTAAAGTGCATGTTCAAAAAGGAGGATAAAAAGGACAAAGAAGTTCGAGGCGGCGCAGTTTCGAGCAGCGGAATGTATGCATTTAGATACATGAGCAAAGATCTGGTACGCAGGAAAAGTGATCTTCTTTCCAAGGAAACGCATCTAGCACACAGAAAACTGCTTTCCTTTTTCAAGGAGCGGAAAAGCAAATGCGAAGTGTCATTATCACCGGACTTTTTGAACATCCTCAATAGAGAAAAAATAAAGGGAGGGGGATCTGTTTGCGTCAATTTCAATTAGAAGATCTGACAATTTGTATCAATGAAGCAAATTTGCAAGAGGATATATATACGTCTGTTACAATCGGGGTTGGTTTTGCTCCTAGATGGATACGCGTTAATGACGACAATCTATTTATTGGCTCTGCAGCAGCGAAAATATTCGGAAATTATATCCAAACGAGAGTGCGAAATACATACGATATTCAATTAACATCTACTGTTTCGATGAGATCGACGAGTTTTATTTGGAAGACGTCAAAAGCAACGTATGTAAAAGAGTTACAGTTTATTATAAATGAATTGTATTGTGAACAGATTGATGAACAACAACTTTTATCAGAGAAACAGGCAACGATTGAAAGATATAAAAAGAATTATAAAGATTTAGAATTCCGTGGACGGATGAAAATGCTAGAGTTTTCCCACCAAAATAAATCATTTCAGCTAGAACAACTATCTCAGGATTTATTGGATATGACTAGTTCAACCGTGCAAACGATGAGAAAATATTTATTTGTTCCTAATAACACGTTTATATTCTGTCACGGGAAAGCGGATGAAAAACAATTACGACAACTCACTATCCCATCCGTATCAGAATATCCAACGACAAATTTATTTGATGTAAAAAACTATCATTTTCTTCAAGATCAAGAATATATGAAACAAAGCAAAGGGAACTATTGGTGCGGAAGTATGAAGTTTGAAAGAGTTCCAGTATTAACAGACTTAGCAATGGAATACGTCGTACTAAATCTGATTGGAGATCTAATGCTAAAGGACTCTTACATGATAGAAGTAGATCCATTAGATGCTAGTATTGTATATGAAAAAAAAGGAACTCATCGAAAGGACTCTTTTCGAGCCTTGATTTCAGATGAGAATGTCCGTGATTCCAAAAAAAGAATTTATCAACGATTATACAAAGAGCTTAAGAGAGAACCAGAACAATTCATGGAAAAAGTCGGTCGTTTATTTGTGAATCAAGTACATTACTTTGATTGTCTATCGTATTTAGAACAAATAGACGCAAATTACATACATCAGTTTTTAAAAGTTAGAGATTATAAAATACGAGAAGGCTTCGTATGTTATTACAAGGAGGATAAAGATTTTGTCGTCTCATGAGATTTTAATTAATCCAGATCAATTTACAGCCGAAGTAGATGAATTTAAAGGAAAGATTGAAGGAATAGCTTCAGTAAAATCAGAGGATGTCATCAATGTGAATGAGAAGTCGATATTAGATTCAATGTATCAGATGATTGCGATTATTAATACTTTTCAAAGTATAATAGATCAATATATAGCTTTAGCAAATAAAGATGTTACAGAAATGAATTCACTAAAAGAAAAATGGGTTACAAAAGATACGAATCTTTCAAATGAAATAAATGGGAATTGATAACTATGCCAAGATTAGTAAATGATGAGTTAACTAAATTAGTAGAACAATTAACTACATATAAAGAAAATTTATCTTTATCAGTTTATGAGCATTATAAAACAGCCTTGGTGCTTTCTAAAACGATTAATCTGCGCGGAAAAGCCGGGGATGTATTGAAAGAGTATATCAATGTTTCTCATATTAACTTAACGCAAAAGATTATTAATGTGATTGCAGAAATTACTGAAGTAGCGGAAAAAATGAAAAGGGAATTCTCTAACTTTGAATCAGCTTCATATGGTATTGTAGGTTCAGGGACACTAGATAATGTTCACAAACAAATGAAACGCATGAATGACCGTTTCACAGATATAGATGACACGGCGGGACAGCTATTATATAAAGCTTCTGAATTTATTAGTACGACAAGTTTAGGTACGAGCGATGTTACTACTGCTTATACGGAGATATTTGACCATATTAAAAAAACGAAGACAGGGTTGGAAGAAACAGATAGTAGTTTAAAAGCAGACCTTGATCATTTAATTACCCGAGTTTATGAATTGCAGACACATATTTTTGAATTAAGTGAAACTTTTCGAGATAAAAATGGTATAAAATATAGTAAATTAAATGAGATTCCAAATCAAGAGTGGTACACGGTAGAAAATAATCATGCGTTTCAAGAAATGCAAGATGATGATCCATTTGTATATCATGCAGGTCATGCCTCTATGGCAGAAGGACAGTGGGTAGCTGGAACAAGTGATACGAATTATATAGCTGCTTCAGGTTATGCTGTTGGAGCAGAGGGAGAATTAACTAAGTCTGGTACTATATTTAGTAAAACTAATGATCCATTTAGTATAGATGGGCAAGGGGAAGCAGCGTTACTTAGTGGAAGTGTACAAGGGGAAACTTTAGGTGGGTATGGAAATTTAGATGCTTCTGGTCAAGTTTTGGGAGCGGATGGCAACTTCCACTTTGGATCTGACGGTTTTGATGCTGAAGGAAAAGTAGCGGTAATAGAGGCAGAAGGATCAGCGATGGTGGGAACGGATAACTTTAATGGATATGTTTCAGGTCATGCGGAAGCTTTAACAGCGAAAGGGCATGCACGTTTCACCTTACCAGAGGATCAAGATGGCGATATTAAAATTGGTCTCGGAGGGAAGGCTCAAGGTGCAACTGCAGGTGTTGAAGGCGGTCTGTCTCTATTTGAAGTCGATAGTCCTAGTTACTCATATGAGGACGGAAAAGGTACTAATAAGAAATCGATGTTAGGTATAGAAGGAGGCGTCAATATTGGTCCACAAGTTGGCGCTGGCGTTGATTTCCAAAGTAAGACAGTCTATTCAAATAATTTGTTAAATGTTCGGGCAACGGAAATAGATGTTGATTTGAAATTATTTATTGGATTGAAAGCTTCGTTATCTGTACCTACTATACAGTTGAAATGGCCATGGTAATATTGATTAAGGAGGAGTTTGTAGATGGGCGAAAGAGCCGAATTACAACAACAATATTCTGCCAAACAATCGGAACTTAATGTATGTTATGTAGAATTAAACTCTTTAGAAGACCGAATCAATCGACTAGAAGCGTTGAAAAAGGAATTCGTTACATTGAAAACTGATGCAAATCAACTAAAACAAGATTTAACGATGGAAACTTTTCAATTTCATGAATATTGGCAAGGGCAGTTGTTTGGAGAATATGAACGCTTACTTGCAGCTAATCTAATTCATGATGGGATGACCACATATATTAAAAACATAGATACAAATTTAGATGAACTGAATAATGAGTTAATGCGTTTGCAAAATGAAGTGTATAGTACAGAAGGAATCATTGGAAGTATTAAATCATCGTTAAATTGGTTAACAACTAAAATCGAAAATCTCATAAATTAATCATTTTGAAGGAGATATGCATGAAAAAAATAAACATTGTATTAGCGAATGCCCATCAAGCGCAAGCCGAAAGGTCTGACATACAACGAGAGGTAAAAGACATTCAGAAGTTTTTCAATGAGAGAGATTTTTTGTTTAAACAAGGTACAGTTAATTTTGTATTAATTAGAGGTTTATATTCTCATATAGAGCGATCGTTGAATGTTGTTGGTGTTTTCGTTAATAAAGCAGAACACGTTATTAGTGGACTAGAAGCGGATCTCTCATTCCAAGTTAAAGACCAACCTGACGCAAAGCTGGCAGGTGTCGCCCTACAATTACCACCGTCGTTTTTAGGAGAAATTAAACCGAATGAGGGCTTTATCTTACATATGAAAGTCCCAGTTCAAGGATTAACAAACGAAAAACAAGTGTACGAAGCTACGGAACTTTCAGGTACTTTGGCAAATGTAAAAATAGCTTATCCTACTGAATAAAAGGTGTCTAAGCATCATAAGTAACGAACAGAATAAAAAGTAAGGGGAATTCTCAATGAAAAAAATAGGATTTATGCTACTAATGGTACTACTAATCATCGTATCCGCAGCATGTAGCAATACAGATGATATGAACGAAAATACAACTGGAGATAAAACAGAACCATCAGAAGCACAACAGGAAAATGATGATCAAGCTGAAGACGAAGCAGATGATAATGGAGAGACACTCACACTACAATTACTAAAAGCAGATGAAGAAAACGGAGAGACAATAGAAGGTCATAATATTTATAGTGAGTTAGATCAAATAGTAAAAGATAACCCGGATATGGGGGTAGCGAATGATTTCAGTGTGTTCGTTGTTAATGCAATTTACGATGACGAAGAAAATGCGAAACTTCTTCTATTAGCAATTAATCGTTTACCTGATCCAATTAAAAACTTATCATTTAATTACACTCTCGGAACAGAAGATGGAGAATATGTTTTTGAGAATCAACATGTTACAATGGATGAAGAAACAGCTGGCGTGTTACAACCTAATAGTACATTTCCATTAGTCTTATCCATTACACCAGAACAAGATGAAGTTTTGAAAAAGATAGATGAAAATAATCAAGTGGTTAAAATAGAAGATTTCGAGTTTGAGACAGAATAAAAAATATTCCTTATGAATAAAACAGCCCTCTATGTTATGTAGAGAGGCTGTTTTTGCATTCCCTTTAGCGTCTTCTATATATTTTTACCGAACACTCCCCTTTTTTAGCTTTATTTCCTTCAAAAAAAATTATCGGTTTAAAACGTCTAAACGAGATAATTTCACTACCTTCTTTTCTAGAATTGGTTTCTACTTTTAGTCGATCATCTAAAGTGAAAGCAATCTTCCCTTCCTCTGTTTCTAATCGATATACTACCTCATATTGTCTTTTGGGAAATACAAATAGACTATGCATAACGGAGGTATCAAATATTTTAAACTTCACTTTTGCACTTTTTAAACCGAAATATGTAGAAATGTGCATCTTTTTTCTCGATTCTTTCACAATATATATAACGAAAAAAATGATGACAGCAAAAATAAGTAATCCGAAAAAAATCGGAAAAAAGTATAATTCCCAATTTTCCATGGCTGAAACTCCCTTCTATTAAAATGATTTTAAAACATACTGGATTATACACTCCTTTCTATGGAATCATCTTATATTTCCCTCATACACTTTAAATGTTTCACGGGTTAATTCTATAAAAGCCTCTAACGGAGGTGTCATCCGTTTATCCTTATGCCAAGCAATTTGAGTATAAAGTGGCGATAAAGCAACATTCCACGCTAATGTTTTCATTCTCCCCTCTTCAAGTTCATTTTTTACTACCATTTCAGGTAGTAAAGCTATACCCAATCCTGCAATCACACATTGTTTAATGGCTTCTATACTTGCAAATTCAATTTGATCCAATGGATATATCTCCAAAGAATGCAGTGCTTCTTTGAACATATTTCGATAAGAACAGCCAGACTCAGTTAGTAAGAGTGTCCCATCCTTCAGATCTCGCGTGGAAAAATTCGAATGAAACGGATGGGTTGGTGCTACTACCAATTTTAAATCTTCTTTAATAAGTTCCTCCACCTTTAGCGAACCCTCAGGCTTTCTTCTATCCATAATAAAAGCGACATCCAATAACCCATCCATCAATTGTCTTCTCGCCATATCATCTGAATGTGCAGGTTTAAATACTAATTTTATTTTTGGAAATGCTGCCTTAAATTCTTGAAGAATCGCAGGTAACCGATAAGTCAATTGACTTTCTTGCGCACCTATCGTGAGAATACCGGAAATTTCTTTTCCATTTGCTGATGTAATGGCTTCTTCACTTAATTGAATTATTTTTTCAGCATACACTTTGAATTGATAACCGGCATCTGTCAAAATCAGTCTTTTACCCAAACGGTCAAATAAAGGTTTTCCAATTTCCTCCTCAAGCGTTTTTATTTGAGCTGTTACACTTGATTGTGCAAAATTTAATATTTTTGCGGTTTTAGTAAAGTTTAAATTAGTAGCAGCTATTTTAAAAGTAATCAGTTGCTTGATATCCAAATATATTCACCTCACTAATCGATATTATTGATTGATTTAATCGAAATAATCCGTTTTATTGTTCCGTGCGTACATTATATAATAATTACTAGAGGAATCTCAATTCAACAACATGGAGGAATAAACAATGACAATCGCAGTTATACACGGTGGTGGCCGTCCAAATGGAAATACAGAGACTTTAACAAAATTAGTAACACAAAATTTATCGGTGGAAGAGGTGTATCTAAAAAAATATTTCATTAAACCTATTATCGATAAACGACATGCGGAAGAGGGATTTCCGGAAATAAATGATGATTACAACTCTATCATCGATCGCATTCTTAAGCATGAAATTATTATTTTTTCAACCCCCATTTATTGGTATAGCATGACAGCAACCATGAAAAAATTTATCGACCGATGGTCACAAACATTAAGGGATAAAAATTATCCGCATTTTAAGGAACAGATGAAGCAAAAAAAAGCCTTTGTCATTGCGGTAGGTGGAGATAATCCATATATTAAAGGGTTACCTATGATTCAACAATTTCAACATATTTTTGATTTTATTGGAATCCAATTTGAGGGATATATTATCGGGGATGCAAACAGAACAGATGAGGTAACTAAGGATCCAAGAGCAGTTTCTACGGCGAAAAACCTTCGTGATACATTACAAACGTACCTCTAGTTTAAAGCCATATTAAAAGGATTAGCCATATGCTTAGTTAAAAATTTTCTATTTAGTATGAAAAGAGAGCAATTGAATACTATATCCAATCAAGTTACCTAAGTTGTTTTTAAATCAATTTGCTATGGCTGTTTTGATTCTGTTTTGATTTCTAAAAGGTTTATAATACTTTATGCATCCATTTGATAAAATAATGAAAAGAGTTAAAAGAACTAATGGTCTGCAACCACCCTTTCTAAGAAACAATTTATAATTGAACAAAAAATAGCGTGCCAATTCATTTTATATATTGCACGCTATTTCTTTATTTTTTCAACACCAGCATTATTTTCTAGCTTCTTCAGCAGTAATTGTCCACATTACATCATTACTTGTTCCTGCCGCTACAACACCTGGGTTTTGTCTGAAATAATATTCTTCAGCAGTATATACATCTGCAATGAATTGCGTATTTCTTTCTTCTCCTGGAACTAATTCACCTTCAAAGTCGTCAATACTTTCATAGGCTTCGGCATTATTATGATTATTTGAGCCTTCAAGCATATCGGTGATTCCAAGACTAGACATAATGTCTTCAGCGTTCAATGGTTTATCATCTACATTTTTAAAAGTTAAATCTAACACAATTAATTGTTCAAGTTCTGTTGATACGCCATCTAACTCCGATCCAACAATTTCTGCAGCATTGACTGTAAGTTTATATGTTCCAATTGACGTTTGGACAGTAGCAGTTTCTCCAATCTTTAAATCTGTTTGATCTTCTTCCATCACTTTAAAAAGACCATCGCTTGAATCTGAAGAATCATCATTTTCTGCTTCAATATCCTTTGCTTCTTCAGTAGAATTTTCGATATTACCTTCTGTTTCCTCTACTGGATCCGTTGTTTCACTCTCAGTATCCTGTTCATTTCCCTCCGCAGAGTCACCCTCATCACTGCATGCGATTAAAAACATACCTGTAATTAGTAGAGTAATCACTGTTGTTAATAGTATCTTTTTCATGGTTGTATCTCTCACTTTCATCGTTATCATGTATTATTTATTTTTAAAAAATAATACTAAATTAAAATATGCTTTACTATCTACTCTACTATTTCTTTTTATTGTTTTCTACTAGTCACAATAATTGTAATCTAAATTAAACAATAAATCAGGTGATGGTTCCTTTAAGTGTTAACATTTTAACCGTTTCTGGTAATATTACAATTAATTGAGTTGCGAATTTTAAAAACACTAACTGAAATATTTAAAGATTATTGGTGTCCTAAAAACCCTGATAAAACAGGGTTCTTATGACTAATTTGTGGATTGTGATCGACTAAGAAAAAATGGAGAGTACTTAAGTAAAGACTAAATTATGCCCTTCTATTTAACAATAGCTTTAGTAACCTCACTCTGTTTGTTCATTTGTATATAGTCCAGATTCCCAACTGTTCCTTAACGTGCGTGTTCAAAAAGGAGGATAAAAAGGACCAAGAAGTTCGAGGTGGCGCAGTTTCGAGCAGCGGAATGTATGCATTTAGATACATGAGCGGCGGAGAAACATGCAACGAAGAAATTCGCAGTGTCATTTTTAATGGACTTTTTGAACATCCTCTTAACGTATCTTGAAAAACTTTTGACAATAAACGGGACATCATGATTTACTGGAGTAGGAACAGAATCAGCGAAAAAAGAGAATACGAAACTAGGCACAGATTAGAATTAATCAAGGAAAAGTAATAGTAACGTCCCTTTTCCTAATTATTCAAAAGACTATTGGCAATGCACTGTTAAAGGGAGGGAGACAACTTGGGAAAAAGAAAAACAAAAAAAGAATTAGCTAAACAAAGAAAATTACAAAAAGAACGGGCTGTGGCAAACCGAAAAAGAGAAGAAAACATCTTTTATAAGATTACTTCATTCTTAATGGATGCTTTGATAGATATTTTTAAAGGCATAGTTATGTTAGTTTCCTCTTTGTTTATAGTAGGATCAAAAATCGTTAATATTATTGCTATACTTGTCCTGTTACTCCTATTGATGAATATCATCTATAGTGTCTCCAATGATGATGTTAATGGCATGTATGTCTCTATTATAGGAGTGGTCGTGCTTGCTTCTGTGCTCTTTTTTATAAAAAGAATTGATAAATAAATTAATAATCTACTTCTTGAACTTCTCTAATCCCCACATTGTTATTTTTACCTTTTAATTTAATGGATTAAATAGTTTGCTCTCAAAGCAAAGTTGACAAACTAGATGAAAGTATTTAAATGTAGTATTAGGAAAAAATACATGTATGGAATGAGGTTTCAGCATGAAGCAGTATCATTAATATTATTTGCAAGTATGTTGTTCGCTTTAGGAGCTTGTTCAAGCGACGATAATGAAGATCAATCATCGAATGCTTCTGATACCAATAACAGCCCAGAGGAAAGACAAGATGAAGCATTTGATGATGCAACAAAAGAGATAGACTAAGAGGATCAAACAGAAGAACAAGCCGACGACAATTCGAAAGATCAGGCATAACAATGCAATGAAAATAGAAAAGGAGAGCTGGAAAACAGGCAACTCTCCTTCTACTACTCTACTTTAATGGTAGCAATTGTAAAACCTACATTTATATATCAAGGTTTTCAATGACATTTATAGTTTTTGGTGGGGATGCTATATCATTATTGACATTTTTAACAGACCATTAAAATCAAATTGCTTAGAAGTCTCAGAGTAATATTTTGGACTATGTTCATGTACACAAAATGGCGAATTTATTCTTCACTAAATTTTCATGAAAATATGCCAGATCCATGAATAATTTCATCACTAGAAAGCAACGTAGTTTCATATATCGTTTTATTATGCTTCTTCATAAAAGATTGAACAACCTTAAAACCTACTGCATAACCAGCACAAAAAGAAAGACCTACAGGTTGGTATCCCTCTTGTTTAGCAATCTCATCACCAAACATATAACTACTGACTTCTGCAAATCCTTTTATGTTTAAAGCATCTCCAATAACATAGATCGAATACTCTAAATCGTCTTTATCCATACTAGTCACCCATGGACCTAACTGTTCTGTTCCATATAGTTCTTTTGCAAACGAGTCAGCTAGTCCTTCGATGACAAGATAATCTCCTACTGTTACATTTCCATGATCCCAATCAAAATATGAAAAACGAATGTTGTGATGGAACTCATGCGCAATAACAGCAGGAATTTTAGGTAAATTGTAATCATTCGGGAAAATATTCACAGTAATAAACCCAGGAATACCCCCAAACCCTGTATAGCCCTTCTGAAGTTTCAATTTATATGGATCCGCAACATACAATCCAAATTTTATTTCATCGGCTTTCACTTTCAAGCCTGCCATATTAGCTTTTTCTATACAGGTTTTGATAGTAGTATCTGCTACCACAAAGGCGTTATTATCTTTTAAGATAGATAGTCCTTGTTGAATTTGTTTATCGTTAGAAATATCTGCATAACCTAGCATTTTCGTAGCCATTAAAACGTCATAACCATTTTCCTGTTTTGCTTTCATAGGAACATTTATTGAATTCCACATTTCCTTAAATGGGGCCATCATTTTGTAACGAAAGTATTCTTTTCTTTCTTCTAATTCTGTAATCGCAAGTAATTCTTCGTATTGTTCTATTGTATTAATCAATTTATAGGTCATACTCATTCCAATCACCTCTTTCGCAAATATATGTGATGTAATTTAGAAGCAGCTTTATGTTTTTTTAGATTTTCTTCAGAGGCAAACTAAGTCCAAATTAATACATTTTCTAGTTCTGCACCCATTTGGTTCATGTCTTTTTTTATCATAACTAATGAAGTAGCCGTTCTATTAAATTTTTAAGTTTATAACCTGTCATTTTTGCAGCAAGGATTTGAACCATTTTTTCTAAGTCTGACTTAAATAAAACCAATTGATCTTTGTCATTCTTTTTTGCTTTCAATAAATATATCATAAAGAACGTACAATTAGTTCAGTCATTTTAGAGACTTCCCCTGTTGCAAACAGTGTAATTCACCTCCCTATTACAAGGGTAAGGTATAACGCTACGTTAATGTCAATTTTTAAAAAAGGGGCAGTCTTCAGTTTCCAATAAAAACGAAATCTTTTATGCAATAAAGAGATTTAGGTTCGGAAGTTTATTTTAATTCCTAAAAAAAACGATCGAATATTCACTTAGTTAAGCTTGCTGTTTTTTAACAAAAAATTGTTGTACAATAATAAAAATCATAAGTGCAATGCCGATAAATATACCACTTATTAAGCCCACATAGTCTACGAAACTTGTACTGAGTAATCCCCCACAAATGCACCTAATCCAATCCCTATATAAAGAGCCAAAGCACTGAATAATAAAACCATTTGGAGCCCGTCTAGGGTATAAAGTTGATTTTCTAGGCTATTATAGTTATTTTACAATTCGATGTTAGTAAAAACTAATTTCTTCATAATCAATATCATAAACATATTTCTCAATGGCACCCATTCTATTCATATCGATACTTTTAATAAATTCAATAAAATGGTTCTGCCATTCGTTTTCATACTTCTTTTCCTCGATATAGAGAGATGATAAATCCGTTGAATCATTTCGTAATTCCTCATAGAACACTATTTTTGTCAAAATAGCAATTTCTACATCGCCAAAAGTCTTAAAAAGTTCTTCATATTCAGCATTCAATAAACAGTCGGTATTCAGCATATCGATATAATCATGAAGGGAATGAAAATTTTTCCGAATCATGTCCACCTTATCTACTGTCTTTTCACAATTCATGATTTTTTCAATTAATAACCGAAAACGAATATCACTCATTCTATCGGATGCTTTGAATGTTGTTACTATGGATTTTGATTTCAGTTCCCTTTCCACGATCACCACTGTATCAAGGCGGTTATTTTTTACAACGCTTTTAACCCTGTGAACTAGATTCATTCCACACTGGTTCAAATAACCATTCATCTGTGGATCATTAATATTAAAATAATGGCTTAATCGATCGACGGCTTTTAAAATAACGGACTGCATCTGACTATCATCCAAATTATTAAACAAACCTTCTAAATGTTTATATTGATTTATTGAGATGTTTATTTGGCTGGCGTGTCCTCCTAATAAAACGGAAAAAATTGCATTATTAAATACTAACTCAAATATATTGAATAGTTCTATTCGATAGTCGAACCCACATATTCTCCCATAGTTAACCAAAATCTGTTGAAGATCATCTTTGTTAAACAAAAGGCAAAATTGGTTTTCCATTTTTAAATGTGTTACATATTGCTTAAGGTAATAAACACCTTGAATGTTCATATCATCGATCGCTAACGGATAATCAATACTTGCCATCGTATTATGTGCATCGAAAATGATACCATATTTCTTTAGAAACACAGGGATTGATTCATCAATCGTTATATTATAAGCTTCTACTGCAACCTCCAATTTATTATTGTTGATCTCTTTATAGAGTTGTTTTGTTCCCTCAAAACAATGGCGGATCAAATCTATATCTTGGTCATATCCGTTTTTTATATTGCCGTTTTTTAAGACGTCGATTGCTTTTTCTGGATCGTTAAAATGTAACAGATACGCATCTACAGCATATAAAACAGAAGATAATATACTGACAGCTGTTTCAGACGTTACAGAAGAACTTTCTCCCTGGGTGTATCGTCTAATCAAATTCTTTAATATAGACATCAATTGCCTTTGTGTCCCGTATACATCTTCACTATTTAGTAAACCTACTCGTAACCCTTCATTCAAAATGGATATCGTATATTGGTTTTGTATCAGATGAGCTTGTTTCATCTTTCCTTGTGTCACTAAAGAGTGATCATTGGATCGTTTTTCTGATTCCACTATCGTTCATCCCCTTTTTAGAAAACTTGGCCTTCGTTAAAGAAAACATGCCCTCATCACTAGGGGTATGTCGGTGTTAGGCGCAAAGCCTATTCTTAGTCAGCCTTTCTCAGATTGGCGAAAGACAGAGGTGATGTTGCACTTATGCTTTAGAGTGCAAGCATTAATCGCGAGTGCCTAAGTTACATTATGCAGTAGGAAAGTATTATACTTCCCTAACTGCCAAGCAAAGACTTCCTAAATCGGGCATCACTTCTAAATCGTTCCGCAAATTCATCAAGTTTGCTTTTTAAAAGTTCCAATGAACCCCTACAAATATCATCAAAGTAATCCTTCATAATACCAATCAATTGAGAGTCGCCAATCTTATCTTCCGTCTCATTTTTCAAGTAATAAAATATTTCTTGCAGCTCATATAGAGTGGATACATAATTCTTATCATCAACATAGGGAGAAGCACAAAAAACCTCGGCTAATTCTTTTGTTACATCAACACTTAATTCCACTCGACCATAGCTATGGAGGACTTGATTTCTAGAAACAATTAAATTTTTTATTTCATCCCGAGTTAATACAAGCCCAAATTCTTTTGCTTTTTGGGTTACCTCCTCTATTTCATCCGTATATTGTTCTAATATCGTAGCATCTAGAGAATGTAACATTTTTGGTAAAAACATATACACATTTCCTCCTTTAAAAATATTTTGATAAACCATTGACTTTTGATTCAAAAAATGTTATGATTAATTATGTGCATTCATTTTTATGCAAGTGTATATTTTACTCTTTTCTTCGTCGTTTGTCAACGTCTACTTCTCTTCATTAAAGTCTGAATATTCAAACACAAAACAGGATACCTACGTACTTTGTCACATATTACCCACCTATTAAAATAGTTTGCATACAATTACAAGCATCTTGTTTTACAGACTTTAAAGTAAACAGGTTTTCTATTCACTTAGTTTAACAATCATCAAGTTCCTATCTTTCTCTAACGTCAATTCATACTGTGCGCTCATATCTCCTAATGTAAACCAAAGAAATCCAATTACACCTAGGCCTACAACGATTCCTAGCATCCGTATATGACCAAGTTGATAAAAAGCAACTGAACTAATGGGTCATGTTCCAACGAGAAAGAAACCATAATTCCATTTTAATATTAGAAAACCCTGCCTGTTCTAAATAACGACCAATGTCCTTTCCTATTTTTTTAGATGTTTCTTCAGTTGCCCCTTTCATATATTTCTAAGACGTTATCCGTACTTTGAATATTTAATAATGAGATTGTCCAATTATTTTTTTGAACAGCTGTCGATGCCATTAATTCGCCTGCTGTTTCCTAAAATTCCTTCTGGCTTTCCATACTGTGAAGCATGAATAGTTTCTAATGTACCAACCAGAAATAGAAAACCTATCTTTAGGGTTTAGTAATTCTGTATTGCCTTTTAGCCTAGTTCCCCCGTAAATTACTGCAATAAACATATTTCATATTCTCCTTTTTTCAGTTTAATTAATAAAGGAAAGATAAGCATTACGATTAATAGATAATACATGTCGGTAAAATGTTATAAAAGCGAAACTTCAATCTATACAAAAATCCAATCGTCAAAGAATATCATCGAGGTACTTAGATAACTATCGAAAATATGTTATGTTCCAACAAATAAAAAGAACAAAGTTGTTACAGTAGCGTTTGTAATGCCATGAACAATAATAGGTATCCATAAAGTCCCGGAACGTTCATAAATATATGCAAAAAACACCCCCATGACCGCTGCATTTAATACCAGTTCCCATGAAGGAGCATGGCTAATACCAAATAAAAAACCATTTAATAAAATTGCTATTGGAACCCCTAACTTCACTCGAAAATATTTATAGATTACTCCCCGAAAAACAATTTCTTCCACAATTGGGGCAATAATTGCCACCATTACTATCGATAAGAAGAATCCTGTGCTTTGAATAGTATCGGTTTTAGAAGCCTCCCCAGACCACATAAGTGCAGTTAAGCTTAAAAAAGTAGCATTAAGTATTAATCCGATAATACTCCATATAAATAATTTTTTCATATTTTGCTTTGATATCGAACGAAATCCGAAATTTTCCCAAGAAATTTGGTGTTTAGAAAGAACGAAAACTCCTACGATGATCAATTGGACTAAATGAATAACAATTGCTCCCATGTAATCCGCAATTACTGGAGAAGAAAACAATTTATCAAATATTCTTCCTGCCCCATTAAATAGTGTTTCAGTACTGAGAATAAGCCAAGCAACGAACACAATACAGATATCTAAACCACTCCATTCCCCGTAAGTCCGATTATCAGAATTCATTTTATTCACCTCTGTAATAGGAATATAAATACCACATTCAGATTTTCTAAAAATAAGCAATGAAGTTTCTATGACCTAGCTAATAATAATGAACTAATTAAATGAATTAGCGCCTAGATCAATATAAAGAGAATAACTAAATCACTTAATTGAAATATTTCCTGATGTTGTCTCTACATGAACATTATCGATTTCATCCCTAGCTGTTCCTTCAATTCTTTTTTCTTTTTGCACATTAATTTTGTCTAAAGGAATTGCAACCATTTGATTTCCACTTACAGTATTTACTTTCAAGTTGATATTGGGTGAATCATTGTTTAAAGAAATATCAACATTACCACTAACAGTGTTTACTTCAAGATTACTTTGAAAATTGTCATATTCAATTGTGACATCGCCACTTCTAGTTTTAATATCCAAGTCCGTTGCCTGTAATTTGTCTGAAGTGATATTACTCGAACCTCCCTCCAAAATTACTTTCCCCGAAAAATCTTTTGGAATGGCTATTTTAAATTTTTTATTTAAATTAACTCTCGGTCCAAATTGATACCAACTTTTTTTCACATTTAAAATAATCTCACTTATATCTTGCTTAACGTCAAGCTTATAATTACCGTGATATACTTCTAAATTTGTATCTTCTGTAATTGTTAAATGTACATTAACACTACCATTATGTATATAAATTGTATCAACCTTATTAAGATCAATTGATTCATTATCTTCTCCATTAGCATTACAACCCGACAGTAGAATAAGAAAGACTAATAATATTACAGATAGTAAGTTTTTCAATTAAACTCCCCCTTTTTTAAGAATATTACATTTTGTTAATATATTTAGATTTACAACAAGCTTCATCCAGGATAATTTGAACCGTGACTTCTTTGTAAATCCTTTATCTTTCGTCTAGAGAGACTAATCTATGTTGTCATAATCGCGCAATGTAGTCATTGTCCCTCTGCTTTTATTACCTCTTTGATTGAAATCACCAACCTTATTAAATGAATTTATTAAAAGTTTACAAGATGACGTCACGTAACTTTCAAGTAATAAGTAAATCATTAATTTAATTAGGAAATTCTTGTGGAAATTGTAAGGTGTATCTGGTAAATAAGTAAGGGATAATTCAGTAAATTCTATTTTCTAAAGGCAAAGAATGTGCAGTTGAGTTTCTATCGATTCAGCATATAAACCACTTTCTTTCTGATTTGAGCTCACGTTTCTGTCCCCCTCTTCCTAATTAAGATAAAAAACAACCAATCCATCATAGAAGGATGAGGATTAAGAAATACATGTTAAAAATAAACATATCCTAAAAGGAATCATATTCATTCCTTTAGCCGACCCAATGTGTGGAATTTCAGTACAAACTTTTGGTGTTTTCTGGTAGTTCAAAAGGACTTTTTTTATTATTAATACGCTCATAAAACAGGATTCCATTTAAGTGATCTATTTACTCAAAAAGGGTTGGGAACTTAGTAGATGAAGACATTGTGGAAAAAAGACGAGGGATTGGTGTATTCTTTGCCCCATATGCCCGCAGTAAATTGATTGAAAATAGGATGAAGGACTTCACAAATTATTAGTGAAATTTTGCTAAAAAAACTATTCCGTTTATATTAGAATCTAAATGGAATACTTATCATATAAGATGATTGCAAAGACTGAAGAAGATTTTAATGGATTAAGAGAAATCGGTAAAATTTGCGGGGCAATTCGAGATGAATTAGTCCGTTGTACCAAACCTGGAATTACTACAAAAGAACTCGATGAAATTGCTGGAAGATGTTTGAAAAAGCAGAAGCTCAATCAGCACCAAAAGGTGAATATAATTTTTCTGGATATACATGTATTAGCGTCAATGAAGAGGTAGCACGCGGGATTCCGAAGAAACGAACTATTCGAGAAGGAGACCTTGTTAATATTGATGTGTCAGGTATTATTTTTAAAGGAGATTTAGACCTATAAGACCGTGTTGGGTTTCCATGAAATCTTTTATCGTTACGTTCAGATCATTTTCATAATCACCTAATGGTCTACAATATAAATTCTTTCTTTTGATTTAGATGTTGAGCTAATTCAGCACCCCATTTAGTAGCCTCTAGTGTGGCAACGCACCCATTACTTTATATGAAGTAACCCTTTTCACATTCGGACTTCTTCAGAACAAATTCATGCCCACTTATTTTTTTTCAACTTATTGACCGTTCTAGCTCAATTTTATTCAAACATTGTACCCACTGTTGAAAATGATTTAGATGCGATTTAGATGAGTATCTTGAAACTTTTCAGGAAATTTCAACCCATAGCCAAAAAGTCTATCCATCCCTATATGAGCTACCCAAATTAAACTAATCATTAAAATAATATGACTTTGTATCAGTAAACTAAAGATTATGATTGCTACTGGAATAGTATATGTGTGAAATAAATTATACACTATCGAGCCAACCTTGTTATTTTTCAAGTATCCAAGTGCTGACAAATCTGGTGCGAATAATAAAATTATGAACATAAGCCAACTAAATTGCAGATAAAAGTAAAAATAAGTACTTATTGTCAAAATAGCTAGTCCCTCAAGATGCAATAAAATTTTATTCAAGGATCTTCACCACTTTCTAGAATTGATTTTTCTTATTTATTTTTTAACATGACTATCGTCAACAATAATGCATTTATTTAATAAGGAATTTTGGCTTCATTTGAAAAGTTCACACTAGCCCATTCACCCTCTCTCTTAAAAAATGCATACACAATCTCGTAGTCTGTAGGAGGTTCTTCTATCCAAACTAACAAAGTACGAATTATTGATTCCTTTTCTTGAAAATAGCGACTAAACACCTCACTTTGCTCGTGAAGTCGTGTGGTCCAAATCTGCGAACGTACCATTACCATTGAATAGTATGTCCGAATGAGTTTACGTGCAAAATTTTGTGTCCCTCTTTTGAAATCTTCTTTAGAGGCTGTTTCTAACCTTTTTAACGTCCGATTAAGAACATCATCAATATCTCCATTAAAACGGATTGCTATATCGGATGTAAGTTTATAAGAGCCAAATCGTTCACCTATATCCTCTCCGTACACACAAACACAAAGTTCTTTAAGAAATGCATTTTCATAATAATTTGCTGGGTCAATCGCATAGTCATAATATGCTACAGCTATACCAACTTCCCGGACTAACGTATGATATTTTTCGGATAGTTCCTTAGCAATCTTCTTTAATTCGGCTAACTTAACAGGGCTAAGTTTGGTATAGAACATTGCGATAAGGTCTAAATCGGATTTTTTTATAATCGCTTCTCCCCGGGCAACACTACCATATACATAAACACTATGCAATGGTTCAGGAAATAAATGTTTAAGCCTCTCAATAGATTCTTGAATGCAAGGTACATAGACATCATCGATTTTGTCTTTACTGACATCGCTTATAATAAATCCATTCGAGTCTAGACCATAACCTGCATATAAGTTTCCTATTGTAATCACCTCCTGTTTGTTCTCTTAATCAATTGGTGGCTGTTAGTCTTTGTGAAGTAGTTAAAGTAGTTCGATTACTGGTAATCAAACAAGGTTGGGGCACTAGACAAAATGAAAGAATATTCGTTCGAATAGACACTTTCCATGTTGTCTCCAAGATATCTTATCAATCTATTATACGTACAATTTCTATGAGAGCAACCGGTAATATAGACGTAATTAAAGCAATACCTAATTGTCTGATGCGATTATATGCTCTTTTCCCGAAAATAAGTCATTAATATAGATTGTAAAATTCCAAATGAGTATACTTAAAGTAAAAGCAACTACGATTCCTATCAATTTGCTGAAATGTTTTTTTGATGAATCATGAAGAAGAATAATAGTTTAAACGAAGTAAGAGGAACATTGGTACATTCTTGATTTACAAGAGCATGTTGCACATATAGCGCAATGATCCTCAGATGTATATACTGTAACCGTAGTTCTTTCTTCAAATGTCATATTATTAGCTATTTATCGCATCAACGCAAATTCCGAGTGATGCGTATGATACTTTCCGCAACTTGGTTGTTGTCTTCTGCAAGTACTCTTCCATTGGCTAAGACAAGACCTAAACCCAATGACTTGGTAATTTAATACAATTTGTCGATATTAAATTAAGTAATAAGTTTTAATCCGATTGCAGAACCTAATATTAAAGTTATAAAGAGCATTCTCTTCCAATCTTTTGATTCTCCAAAATATATCATTCCAATTAAGGAACTGCCTACAACACTAATCCCTGTCCAAATTGCGTATCCTGTTGCCATAGGAATTGTTTGCAATGAATAACTTAGAAGACCAAGGGCTGATCCAAGCCCAAAAATTATTAAAAAAACTGTTTGCCAATTACGTTTTACAGACAATTGATTTATCATAGCAACAGCAAAAGTCTCGAATAGACCTGCTAAAACTAGAGTTAACCAAGCCATTATGATCTAACTCCTTTCTCAATCTTGTCACTTTTATCATCTGTAACTAATTTCAATCCAATAACTCCTGATAAGAGTACTGCTATTAGAAAAATTTTTCCCCATTTGAATGGTTCTCCAAAGAATATAATTTCTGCAATAACAGTACCTCCTGCACCTAATCCCACAAAAACTGCATAAACCGTTCCAGCAGGAAGTACTTGTGCTACTGTTATCATTAAATAATTGCTTAATATAATCAGAATTACTGTAGCAGTCCAAGTCCAAAAATCATATGCATGAGCCAATCCAATTACCCAAAAAACTTCTAATAAGGCTGCAACAAATAACTTAATCCAGTTTTTACTCATCGAAATTACCCCATTTTTTAGTATTCACGTAAAAGAAAAAATAAAAAAGCCTAAGAGAAACTGTTTAACAGTTATCTCCCAGGCTTTTATCCCTCCGTGGCACAGCATAGCTGTGAGTTTTCTCTCGGACCAGACCAATCATATGATCGCGGAACCCTAGAAAACGTTTTATATTTTTCATTGAACAAAATCGCTATCGCGATGGCATTTAAAACCATTTCACCTAAATATTTTCAGCTAATTTAATATAGCAGCACACTCAAATATAGGGTATTGTTAATTTACCACAAAAAACAAGCCAATAAGTGAGGTGCTGCTACTTTGTATATCGTATCATATTCCAATATAATTAACAATTTAATTATATCACATCCAAATGGTTAAATATAAAGAACTTCCTTTTAATTGTTTCTTCAATTAATTTTATCAATTAGAATTTTGTAATAATTTAATATAAAATGATAGATATTACCTATTTATTAAATATAAGTACTTGGGGAGGAAATCTAATGGAACTAAAACAATTGGAATACTTTATAGTATTATGTCAAGAGCTACACTTTACACGTGCAGCCGAGAAACTAGGCATTGCCCAACCTTCTCTAAGTCAACAAATTAGCTTGTTAGAGCATGAAGTAGGGATGCCTTTGTTTGATCGCATTGGCAAAAAAAATATACTTACTGATGCAGGGAAAACATTGCTCCATCACAGCTACAATGTGTTTCATGAAATTTCTCAGGCACGTGCGGCAATTAGCGAACTTCAGGGATTAGAGAGAGGCACCCTCAAAATAGGCTCTCTACTCACAGTTGTTAATTACTTGCTTCCTCCAACAGTTATCGGGTTTCATAATGCTTACCCTAATGTGGAACTTTCTGTACAAGGGTTACGAACGGGTGATATTTACAAAGGACTATTGCAAAATGAACTTGATTTGGGGATCGTTTTTTTGCCTATCGAACATGAAGATTTGGAAGCGATTCCGATTTACGAAGAAAACCTTGCTCTTGCTGTACCTATAGATCATCCTTTTGCTTATAAAGAATTTGTTACACTTCAAATTTTAAACGATACACCATCTATTTTATTACCTGAAACCTATTTCTTACGACAAGTTATTAATGAACAGTGTCGTTCACTGAATTTTGCACCAAAACCAGTACTTGAAATGACGACGATGGAATCTATCATCCAAATGGTAAGCAAAGGCGTCGGTGTCACAATACTACCAAAAGCTTACTTAGATTATATTGATAATATTCAAATTAAAACGATTCCTATTCAAGATCCGGTGATCACCACACAAATTGGAATCGCTTATCGAAAGAATAAACATTTATGTGCGGCTAGCCGTGTTTTTATGGAACAATTGATTACAACAATTAATGATGAACGCTTTTAGTTATCAGAAATAATTCTTGTGCTTTTCTGCTTTTCAATACTTTCTCAGCACAACATCAGCGAAGTCAACAGACTGGTCAATTTCTCTTAAATTATTAATGAACTCGATACTAAATGAATGACATAGTACCTACACCAAGCTCGAGTAGTCCTAGTTGCACCTACTTTTGATTTTTGCGGCAATCGGTTCACAGCATTCAATACCAATTAAAAAGATCAAGTCCTCTTTTATTTTGTACATAGGATAAGGATGAAATCTATCAAGTACTGCATTGCGTATATTCCAAATTCTGTAACGTGTTCCATTAAACATCCCTCAAGTAGCGTTTCAATAGTTGCAAGACGGCAGGTAGCACAATGGGGGCCTTCCCCAAAACTCGAACCATAAAAGCTTCGCGCTTTGTATCGGTGTAACGATTTGGAAGAAGCTTTGGAACTTCTGGTTGACTGGGAGGAAAAGGTGCTTGATTCTTTCCTTGGAACCGTTCCAAGAACTGTTGAAAACGATTTGGAACTGGTTGCCCGAAATCCTTAATCGCTTTATATATCGCATATCCAACCCAAAACGGAGGGGAAAAACAACCAGGTTCGGACAATGAATCAACAAGGTTTTGGTTATTCCATCAACTCGATTCAAGCACGGATGCAGATAAAGGAAGAAAAGACTGCTTTACTCAATTGGAGAAAATATCAAGATCGTTATGAGCGACGCTTAAAGCAAAATGAATCTCAAACAGCTTGTTAAAAAGTCTTTTCGACAAAGATTAGATCAACCAGTTATTATGAAGTTTTTATGTCGAATAACGTCGTCAATCCCGCGATTTGTTACTGAACCAGATTTTTAAGCCTTTTTCAAAGATAGCAATTTCTTTATTATCTAACTCTTTGCTAAGCTTTTGAAAAAATTGCTGATGCACCGCTTCATGTGCTTGAAAAGCTAGTTCTCCTTTCTTAGTTAATGAGATAAGTACAGCACGAGAATCGGACGGATGAGAAGTTCTCGAAACGAGCTCTTTTTTTTCTAATCGGTCAATTAATTGCGTCACTGCACCCTTCGTTATCCCCAATCTTTCTGCTAGCTGACCCATGCGCACAGCTCCAGCTAATCCTATCGCATCAGCTGTATGGAGCTCACTTGGCGTCAATGTTCCAGCATCCCCAAACATCCTTAGGTTTCGTTCAAACGTTGCAGTTGTAAAGTCAGTTTACCGATACGCTCACTTTGATTTGTAAAAAAGAAATTTTCATTATTCATATATACTATATAAAAGCAACTATTTTTTAAACCATTGTTTGTATCATAGTAATATGTTTTCTTTATAGACTCAATTCAGCAAGAAGTCAAAACAGGGGTGAGAGACTGGCTCCCCTACCTGTCTATAGGCTTAAATCTTATAATCAATATTAAAATAAAGAAAAGCTAGTAGTCCAAAATACGACTTTCTAGCTTGCTTGTTCATTCATAACAAAAATTTTTATTCTTTTTCCAAGTATGCTACCAATTCCACATGGCACGAGAGGACAGAATGAATGTCATTTGAGTATGTCCGTTCTCGGAAACATATCCATTGCGTTTTTTACACTATCGGTAGACGGGAACATATCAATAGATTTTTGGCTTAGGTTGCCGTAATTGGTGCTTACATTTAAGATTGCAAGCTTACCCTTCTATCTTAGATCATTTATAGAAAAAACATACCTCACATAGATTTTCCTCTATAGTGTATTTTAGCTTTTATTTTGAATAGATATCCTTGACTTGGTCAGGCAAGTCATTTAACTGAATCTCCTGCCAATAGGTAACCCCACGAAACGATGCAACATACAACTCTAAATATGCACCCTCTCGTAGTTGCTTGCTACTGGTAAAAGTAAGAGGTTCCTTTTCACCCTTCTCATTATAAGCATCTAATGTATATTCATACCGTTTTTGACTATTTGATTTTATGTCATCATTGACTATCATGGTGTAATATACAGTCTTCCCTTCTGGGTTTTTCGGTGTAAGCTGATCATGATTAAAAAGGAAAACTGAAAACGCCACTAAAATAATAATAATTAAACCTGAAACTAATAATTTTGTTGTAGTTTTCATGAAAATACTCCTTTTTACGTTTTAAGCTACTACATCAGATTTACGCATCCGATGTATTGCAACTGTACTAATAACCACAATGTATACCAGATTCATTATGATAAATAAAATACTCTCCCCAGATGAAAGGCTTGTTTGAGTGAGTACCCCCATCCCAATAGTTAACAATGAATGTGGAAAAAACATTCCCAAATGTGTGACATACATACCAAGACCAAAGAAAACAGCACACAAACCAATACCAATAGGAGCTGCGAAACTGCGGATACGCATGGATAGTGCTAATTGCAGGGCGCTGATTGTAAGGGCGGCTATCCAACCTCGAAGTAGCCATCCAGTTAGTTCTCCAGGAAGATCAGAGGTTATACCTGCCAATTTCCCACCTAAAAAATACAATATAAAAAAGAATATCTGAACAAAAATCAACATCACACCGATTACTATCAATTTAGCTAGAAAGATACTAGTCGCTGATACGGGTGCGGTCATAATCATATTCCAGTTTTTATTAAGATGTTCCAGTCTCCACATATACGCACAAAGAATAGCTATAAGAATCGGAAAGAAAAATTCTCCGTAAAACAAACCAACTTGCGACCATAGGCTGTACCACTCTTTTTTTAATACACCTTGATTCATGTAAAAGTTAGCACTGCCAATCAATACGCTTATAACGGGGAGAATCACTAGTATCATCCATATATGAGAATGACGTAACTTCACCCATTCGGCAGAAATACATCGTCTTAACATAATCACATCATCCCTCCTTATACCTCTTGCCTTGATACATGAACGCATCCAGCCAGATAGATGCCAATTCCTGCCGCAATCAGCACCACCATCATAGGCAGTAATGAATTCAAATCTCGTACAATAAACTGCATTTTTTCATTTGTATAGCTTTGTGTAATAGGGCTTAAACCAGTGTAGTATGACCATACAAAGATTCTTTGAACTCCTAACGGAAGTAAATCCGCTGCCATGCCAATGAATCCACCTACCATGCCGAGAGATAGTGCGAAAGCCTGGTTTTTTACTGCCATCGATACCCATTGCTGTAATGCTATAATGATCATATTGGTTAAAACTGTCCCTATAAAGAATCGAATCAGTAGAAGTAATGGTACAGGTTGCTCAAAACCATTGACAATTCCAAATGCTGTGATGGCAAGGACTTGCAGTAAACATGCTACCAACATGATAATAGATGTAGAAATATATTTTGCCGCATAAAGCGTACTCCGCCTAATAGAAACTGTTAACAATAGCTTCCATGTGTTTCCTTTATGCTCCATGTCACAGATGCGGGATACGCATATAGCTGTAAGAATAGGTAAAAACAGGCCATTCATAGAGGACAACATCGCAATAAGCGGTTCCCATCCGGCATTATCTGGATTGTGGGAAATCGACATACTGGTTGCCATGAATGCCCAGGCGATTTCCACGGTTAAAAATAGTGTGACCATCAAAAACAGATGCTTATGGCGCAATTTGTACAGTTCAAGGCTAATAGCTTTCATAACAAGTTACGCTCCTTTCCTGTAATATCCAGAAAAATACTCTCCAGATTCTTCTTGTGTTCTTCAATGCGCAACACATCAATATTAGCTGAAACTAAGTTTCTATTTGCCTGTGCTACTTGCCCATCCGTCAGGCTTTCAAACACCAAAAAGTCTCCATGCTGTGTGGGAGAGAACCCCTTTTGAAAAAGCAGTTCCTGTGCCAGCTTATTGTTCTGTGTCTTTACCATAATAGTTGGACGGTTTTTGTTCTTCAAAACTTCCATACTGCCTTGAAACATCATTATTCCATCGTTGATAATGCCGACCGAGGTTGCCATCTGTTCAATTTCTGAAAGCAGATGACTTGAAATCAGCACTGTCATTTCATAACGCTGCGGCAAAGATTTAATTAGTTCTCGGATTTCACCGATACCGGCAGGGTCAAGACCATTTGTAGGCTCATCCAGAACTAAAAGCTTTGGAAAAGACAAGAGTGCCATAGCAATACCCAAGCGCTGTTTCATGCCCAAGGAATATTGCCCTACTTTTTTATCTTTTTGTTTTTCCAAACGAACAATTTTCAGTGCTTCTGTTACATTCTTATCCGGCACATCCCGCAGTCTCTGAATAACACGCATATTTTCTAGCCCCGTGAGATGTCCATAGTAGGATGGAGATTCTATAAGAGATCCGGTTTGGTTTAAAATAAGACGACGGTTTGCTCCTAAATCCTTTCCAAAGACTGTTACTTTACCATCAGTAGGTCGGGCTAATCCTAAAATCATTTTTAATGTAGTAGATTTTCCTGCCCCGTTAGGACCAAGAAAACCATAAATATCTCCTTCATTTACTGTTAAATTTACACTTTTCACTCGATAGGTATCGCCATATCGTTTTGAAAGATTATGCGTAGAAATAATTTGATTCATATTCATTTTCTCCAATCTGTTTAAGTAGTGTTCTTAGGTTAAAGCATAACAAGGCAACCTTTCTTCAAACTGACAATAACCTTACGGCAACCTTAAATCATATAAACAGGAATATTATTAGGTTGAAATTAAATAAAAAGTAGTATAATTATAGTGGGTGATTTTACATGGATGATTTAAAGAACAAAAAAATTCTCATCGTAGATGATGAGCGTGAAATAAGGAATATGATAGATGGTTTCTTACGTAAAGAGGGATTTACGCGCATTCATCAAGCCTCCAATTGTGCAGAGACATTGGATGTTTGTATGTCTACAAAACCTGATATTGCGATTTTGGACGTTATGTTGCCAGATGGGGATGGTTTCGCCCTTTTGTCATCCTTGCGTCAAATTTCAGATATGCCCGTACTTTTTTTATCAGCAAGAGGTGAGGATGAGGATCGTTTATTAGGGCTTGGGCTTGGTGCGGATGACTACATTGTAAAACCGTTTTTGCCACGGGAACTAACTCTCCGGCTAATGGCAATCCTCAGACGAGTTTATTTACCCCCAAAACAGGAAAAACGCCCTGTCTTCCAATTAGGGGGACGCATTATTGATCTTGAAGGTGGTATTGTTCGTGATGACAGCATGGAATACTCTTTGACAGCAAAAGAACATGCATTGCTGTTTAAGCTTTATGAAAATCGGAACCGAATCGTAACCAGTGATGCCCTCTGTCAAACCGCATGGGGTGATGATTATTATGGCTATGAAAACACACTTATGGTGCATATCCGCCGTATCCGTGAAAAGATAGAAGATAACCCATCCATCCCGGAATATTTACTGACTGTCAGAGGATTAGGATACAAGTTGATGGTCAAGGAGGGGTGAATATGGAGGGCACGGTACGAATCTTAAGGCGCTTTATTAGTGCAACCATGATAATTTCCATCTTGCTGCTAATTTTAAATTATATGTTGTTAGGTGTCTGGGTATTTAAAGGTATGAATAAAGGTCAATCTCCAAGTGCTATTGTTCAAAACGTAGCGGAGGGTCTGCATCCATCGTCCAATGCTTATTCTCTGGATTCTTCCACAGCAGATATGCTAAATCAGAATCACGCATGGGCAATGCTGGTTGACGATACAGGACACGTAGTGTGGAATTATATGCTCCCCGATGAACTCCCCGAAACATATTCTTTAGCAGATGTAGCTAAATTTACTAGAAACTACTTGATGGATTATCCCGTTTTTGTATGGGAGCACGATGAAGGACTGGTAGTTGTTGGATATCCCAAAGATAGTTTGGCAAAGTATCAGTACATCCTTCCAATAAGTTGGGTTTCCTCCTTGCCACTAAAAGTAGCTTCCTTGCTCGTTGGAAATATTGCATTGGCATTACTTTTGTCGCTTTTCATCGGCTCTAGATTGATTCGCTCCATCCGCCCACTAACTCAAGCCATACAAGGTCTTTCTGAGGATAGAGGGGTATATATAGAGCCAAAAGGAGTTTTAGCCAATCTTGCACAAAGTGTGAACCGCGCTTCAACTTTATTACAACAAAAAAGCGAGAGTTTAAAGAGCAGAGATGAAGCCCGTTCCAACTGGATTGCTGGTATCTCACACGATATTCGAACCCCTCTTTCTATGGTACTTGGCTATGCAAGTGATTTGGAGGAAAATAGCAATATACCAACAGAACAAAGGCAACAAGCAGGTATTATACGGCAGCAAGCAGAAAAACTGAGATCTCTTGTAAATGACTTAAACCTTGTTTCAATGCTAGAATATGAAATGCAGCCCCTTGATAAAAAGACAATTCGATTATCAGCATTAGCTAGACAAATAGCATCCGAATTTTTAAATAATGGATTAGATGAACGTTTTACGCTAGAAATAGAGACTTTAGATGAAAACGCTCAAGTCAACGGAGATGAACGATTATTGACACGTGCTATTACTAACTTGATACAAAACAGTATTAACCATAATCCTGACGGGTGCCAGATACGGCTGCTAACATCCTTTAATGAAGGTAATAACACCTGTAGTTTTATCATAGCTGATAACGGGAAGGGAATTTCTCAAAATGAGCTTCCTGACCTACTGGAGTTGCCATTTTCATCCAAAAGAAAACATCCTCGCAAAAACGGGCACGGATTAGGGTTACCAATGGTTGCAAGAATTGCCAAGGCACACCAAGGACATTTGTTTTTATATAGTGATATTGGAAAAGGATTTAGAGTAGAAATTGTATTGCCCTCAATAATGTCCGATTAAGAAAAGTTGAAGTTTGATAATATCATTTAATTCACTAAAGTTTAAATCAATTTTTAGAATTAGAAAACCGCCGATTTAAGTTACTTCTCCTGAATCGGCGGTTAAATTCATTTTATAATTCTATATCTATCTCAATCCCAGACTTGAATTCAACAGTGAGCTTATCATCAAACACCGTAACCTTTTCAATAAGACGCCTTACTAACTGCTCATCATATTCCTCCAACTCGCAGGATTGTTCATTCAAGAAGTCAGTCATTTCAGTGATTCGTTGCCTTTTTCCTTCACGATCTGCATTCTCAACCAGTGCATTTTGCTTCAATTCTCGAAGGCGGCAAATTTCATCTGCCACATCTTCATAGCCATTTTTAGACTTTGCTTGGATAAGAAGCTGTTGTTGTAATTCTTCCAATTTGCCATCAATACCATCGGTGGCATTATCATTTTCTTCATTAAATATAGTAGCAATATTTTTCTGCAAGGTTGAGAGGAAGGGTTCTTTTTTAGCCAAAAGAATGTGTTTAGATTCCTTCTACTAATAAAAATAAATTTTGTAAGGGTAGGGGGATTAACTATTTATTGTTGCTTTTTGATTTTTGAATCGGTCTATTATAGAAAATATAATTTGTATGGTAAAAGCAAGAGCTAACAAAACACCAATAATAATGGTCAAATGTTTTAAGTCAGAACCAAGATTTCCTCCACCATAAATTAAACTGAAATAGCTGTTTACTCCATACGTTGCAGGTAGTAACTTTCCGAGTTCAAAGTAAAAGGATGGTAATAATTCACGGGGTACAATAGCCCCCGAACTGACCAATTGTGTTGCAGTTAACGCAATATTAAAAATCATTCCAGGGTTTCCAAATAACATTACGAAAAGTTGGGAGATAGCTAAAAAGCTAAAAAGCAATATTGCTTGGAATCCCCATAAAGAGATAAAACTATAATCTAGATCAATATTAAATAGGTACATGAGACAAACGGTTAATAGTGAAATACCAAGAGCTAGTAGAATATTAATAATTTGTCTGCCAAAGAAAAGGGAAAACCGCCCATGCGCCTGTTTTAATTTTCCATTTGTAATCTGTAAATACTGACTAATTAACATAGCACTGATATAAGATGCCAATACAATTAACAGTGGAACCATAGTAATAGCAAATCCCTCTTTGTCATTTGTTTTTTCTATATTAGCGTTCAAAGGATTCACTTGCGTATTTTCCTGTACCAAATCTACTACTTGACTCGCTACCTCCCTGATAATTGCTTCCATTTCTTCATTTGGAGCTTCTGCTGCTATCAATGGTGGAATTTTATCCGCTATTTGAGCATTAATATTTTCTCGAACTTGTTGATTAAGTTCATTATTTAACGTATTAGCTGCCGTTTCCATCATTTGTTTCGTTAATGTAGGGGCAGATTGGTTAATAAAATAATTTATTGATACCGTTTCACTGTTTTGAAGTTGTTCCATCATATTGTCTGGAAGGTGAATAAGCATATTCACGTTACGCTCATCTAACTCCTCTTTTGCTTCACTTAATTTCTCATAAACTGTTATTTGAAATAAATCTCTATCATTTAATTCCGTTACAATTTCTTCCCCGAGTTCTGAATCATTATTTACAATACCAATGGAAAATTGATCTGTTCGATCATAAACACCATCATAACCGGTTAACCAGACAATAACGAAAATAAGTTGAAAAGCAATTGCAGCAGCAATGCCTAATAGGGTCTCTTTTTCTTTTAAAAAACTTTGAAGAACTTTCATTTTTAATTCCTCCTCATACAGTTAAAGTGAGTACATACTTTCATATTGTTTAAAAAATTACTGAAGCATTTTTATAAAGGAATTGATGTTTTTATTAATAAAATCATCAATTGATAATTCTACTGCTTCAGTGTTAATTTTTGTTTTCATTAAAAAATAACCAAAATTAATAAATAAAAAGTTAGTTGCTATGACATAAGAGTCAACTTTATTCATTTTTTCTTTTTTCATCATTTTAGTAAAATAATCCGTTAAAATTTCAGTATATCTTTGAGGAATTCGTTTTAATAATTCATCCAGTTCCGCAAATTGCCCTGCTTCTTTTAAGCTAAGCAAAATAACTGTTCTCTTTTGTTCTAATAAAGTCTGGTATTCTCTTACTAACATTTTTAAATCTTTTTCAATGTCCCAAACTACTTTTTCTTGAAAAATTGATTCGAATAAATCAATTAGAGCATATTTCTGTATAATTGCATCAACAATTCCCTTTTTATTACCAAAAATTCGAAATATAGTAACTTCATTCACACCGGCCATTTCAGCAAGTTCCCTTGTGGTTGCTCCTTTATAACCTTTTTCATGAACGAGTTCTACCATAGCTTCCACAATTTTATCTTTTGTTGAAAGATTCAAATAGCTCCCCCCTCCGAATTCATACAAATAATCCTTTAATTCCATAAATTAAGTTAGTAAAGAAAATATAATAAGCTGACTGACCGACTGTTACTATGTTTAATCACATAGCTTGTATTCTTGTACTTTTTAAAAACCCCTCAATAGATTTCCAATATTCTTTTGGTTTTTCTATCATTGGACTGTGACCACTATCTTTGATCATTTCAATCTCAATTTTTGAATTAAGCTCGGGGACATTTTCCCATGGATTAATCGGAGAAACTTTATCTTGATCGCCCCATAAAAGTAATACTGGACATTCAATCTTGGGTAAAATAGTTGTAGCGTCATATCTATCAGACTCTTTAGCTAATGGAATCATATTTAAAAAACTACGTCTATTACTAAAAAATTCAGATAAACTTTCAAGTTGTTGTTCAGAAACGCAGCTTGGATCAACAAATAATTGTTTCTTTAAATCCCGAAACCACTCTTTGCTTTCTTCTTTATTACTTTTTTTAGGTGGACCAATATCAAGATTCATACTACCCATTCCAGGAGCTCCACTTGCAACTATCGCTTCTACTTTTTCTGGAATCAAAGCAGCTAATTCTAACGCCAGTAAACCACCCATGGAATTACCTACAACAACTGCCTTAGCATCAATCGATTCATTAAAAAATTCTAATAATTGCTCACGTAAATCACTAATTTTTCCTCCATAAGCAGCAAGTGCTTCTGATTGCTGGATAATAGTGTAGTCTGTTCTAGAAAAGTATGAAATTGTATTTTCCATATCCAATCTCCAGCAAATAATCCAGATATAAAAACAACCGGAGTACCATTACCGCCTTTTTTAAATACTTCCATGAATTTTCTCCTCCTTATTCACATTTATGACTGACGGTCAGTTACCTAAGACAAATTATAGCTACTTAAAATAATTAGTCAAGTGGTATTTCTAAATTAGTCCTATTTTACTATTTTAATGATGAGATAGAGGTATTCCCATGAATACAAACTTGGTTTCAATATTATATCTTTTATGATAAACTTCATAAAGATAAAGACCATGCTTAGGAGGCTAAAAAATTGGTAGGTAAACCTGAACGTTTTATGGAAATTCTAACTGCTGCACGTAGTGTTTTAGCAGAAAAGGGATTTGACGCTACAAAAGTTTCGGAGGTAGTGCAAAAAGCAGGTGTTGCGAAAGGAACATTTTATCTATATTTCCCCTCTAAATTAGATTTAGTGATTGCTTTAGTTCGAGAAATGCGGGAAAAGATCCTTCTTGAAACAGAAAAGGTTATCGGATCTCAGAATAGTAAACAAGAAGAGTTAATTCAAGTTATAAAAGTCGCTTTTAATGTAATGGAAAACTATAATGATGTTTTCCCGGTTTTCAATGCAGTTAGTGCTTTTAAAACAGACCAGTGGAAAGTGGAAAAAGAAATTCGTTTACCTTATTGTAATTTCTTACAAAATTTAATCGAAAGCGGTCAAGAATCTGGAGAATTTAGAGCTGATTTGAATACGGAAATAATTGCATCATTAATTGAAGGAATGGTGGAGCATGTTGCACATGAATGTTTTATTTATCATTCGACACTTTCAATAGATGATTATATTGATAATATTAATCTAATTTTAAGTAAGTCACTTTCTAACTAATGAAAAACTTGATTATTGCATCTAAACTGATCCAGTCAGTGTAGAGAAGTTTAGTAATTTCGGTTCAGTAACAAATCACGGGATTATCGACAATAGTCGACATTAAAAGTTCATAATAATAGGCTGATTGAATGTTTGTCGAAAAAAAATTTAACAAGCCATTTGTTGTCCATTTTGTTTTAAACGTTTTTCATAACGGTCTTGGTATTTCCTCCATTTGAGTTGGGTATTCTTTTCTTCCTTCATCCGCATCCGTGCCTGGATCGATTTGATGGAATAACCAAAACTTTGTTGATTCATCGTCCGAACCTGGTGTTTTTCCCTTCCGTTTTGACGTTGGATATACGATGGATAAATTTCAACTTTTCAATATGTTAATTAAGAGAAAAACTATATATTCTGCAAAGTAGTCAAGGAGAAAACTTGACTATTTTTATTAATTCATGTAATAATCTAATTAATGACTGACCGTCATACCTGTTAGCGGTGATTAATTTCTTTGAATCTAATCTTTCTGGCATTAATAAATTTTAATATGATTTTTATACTTATGTAACTATTAAATAAAATAGAATATTGACGTAGATTCAACTTTTGTGAATTAAACTAAATTATTGTATTTAAAATAGGTTATTTTAAAATCTCCTATATGCTTTTGAGTGCATACTGCTAATGCATAATTAAAATTGAATTTTTGTTGATATAAATAATAGTTGGAGTTTTGCTCTTCTTCTATAAAATATATATTGTTATCGTTTACTATTGTAAAAGAATTCAATGGTATTGATAAACCTTTTCCGATGGCTTTTACGTATGATTCCTTGAGAGTCCAATATTTATAAAATGTTGAGAGTTTGTCTTGGTCAGGTCTACTATTAATAAAAACGTATTCATCCTTGGAAAAAAACTCTATCATCCAACGGGAGATTATATTGCTCCCAAAACAAAAATAGAGAAAAAAGTAGTAACAATATGGGGAGAAATTCTAAAAATCCAAGGAATTGGCATAACAAATATTTTCTTTGAATCAGGTGGGAACTCATTAAAAGCTCTAGAATTAGTAAGTAAAATACGGGAGAGAATAAATATACAACTGCCATTACGTTTTATTTTCCAAAAACCAACTATTGCTGAAATGGCAAGTTACTTACACACAAGTTTGCAAACAATTAAAACAGAGCCAATCACTGTATTGAATAAAGTAACAAGTAGGAATATATTTTGTTTTACTCCAATTATTGGATATGGAACTGTCTTTTCCGAGCTCGCATCATATATCGATTCTCATACATAATACGGTATAGATTTTATTGATCATATAGATCGACTAGCGAAATATATGGAGCTCATTATAGGTATTCAAAAGAAAGGTCCTTATATATTTATGGGCTACTCCGCTGGAGGTACATTAGCTTTTGAACTTGCGAAATATATGGAACAGTCTGGCTATGTTGTTTCAGATATTATTATGTTAGATGCTCAAGCACGAATGAAAAAGTGGTTGGAAACAGAACAAGATATTATAAATGAAGCTCAGTTTACTGTAGACTTTTTTACGTCACAAAAAGTATATAAAAAATATTTTGATGATGTATTAAAAGAGGAATTGTTGGAAAATGTTAAAAACTATTTAACTTACTGGAATAACAGCTTTAGTACTGAAATGGTTGATGCTACGATCCATCAATTGAAAGCTATAAAAACTGCTGAAACTGAAAACTTTAAACATTGGGAAGAGCATGATAAAGACTATTGTCTGTATGAAGGAAGTGGAACACATTATGAAATGTTAATAGAGCCACACCTTAAAAAGAATGCAGAGTTACTTAATAATATCCTTGCTAACAAATTTACAATAAAAGTTTAATAGAGGCTAAGCATTCAGATGGAGCTAATTTCCATCTGAATGCTAAAAGAAGTGAAAACAATAGTATCTCGTTTATAAATATAGAGGGGGTAGCCAAAAAAATGGGCAAGAAAACATTATTAAAATTAGAACAAGAGAAAGTGGGGGAAGAGTCTACTTCTTTGTTCAAACAGAAATCATTCCTTCTTGTTTGGATTGCTACACTCTTTACTGGATTAGCTACTTCATTTTTTTATTGGCTGAATCTTGGTATGTGGTTCGCCATTTGGGTATGGCAGAGTCATTATCAATTGTTTTAATGGTTACAGCACTGCCGCGATTGTTCTTTATGTCATTGGGGGGGGTTTTGGCTGATCGGGTACGGAGAACACGTATTTTATTTACATCAGATATTATCCGAAGCTTATTGGTTTTTTTGATGGTCGTTTTTTTGTTAGTACAATACCTTCCTTTTTGGCTATTGCTAATTTTCGCTTTACTTTTTGGGATTTTAGATGCATTTTATTGGCCTGCTAACACATCATTAGTTCCAACGATTGTAAAAAAAGAGCAACTAACTCAAGCTAACTCAATTATTCTAAGCACCCAACAAATTGCTTTACTTCTCGGACCAATGTTAGCAGGACTAATACTAACATTTGGTTCATTTGCAGCAGTTTTTTCAACACTTAGCATTTTATTGCTAATCGCAGCAAGTCTCATTTATTTTGTTAATGATCCAATTAAACGTGGGGATGCAAAAGAATCAAGGTCTGTTCGTGAAGATTTTATAGAAGGACTTCAAGTTGTTAAACAAGATTCTTTTATTAAAATGTTTATCATTTTTGCTGTCATTATCAACTTATTTTTTGTAGGTCCATTAGCAGTAACGATACCTATTTTTGTTGATCAAACACTTCATGGGACTGCTATGGATTTAAGTTATTTAGAAACATCGGTCGCATTTGGAGCATTACTTGGCGGCGTATTGACGGCCTTAATTAAAATAAAAAAGAAAAGAGCAATGTTGTCGATGATTTTTTTCCTCATTGTGGGAATCTGTGTGATCGGTCTCGGATTTGTTCAGCTGTTAATTCCCGCAATCATCCTTTTCTTTATTACTAATGTGTTTGATCAAGCCGGGATTATATATATGTATACTTTGCTTCAAGAAAGAGTGGAAATTGATAAAGTAGGTCGTCTAATGAGCCTTTTAATGACCGCTTCAATGGGATTGATTCCTGTATCTCATGCGATGGTATCAGGGTTGTTTCATTTAGGAGTAACACTTTTAACGTTACTAATTGTTTCAGGAAGTATAATTTCGCTTATCTTTTTAGTAACACTTCTATTCGGAAGGAAATTATATTTAAATTAAATTAATAACTTAGGGAGGAGTAACTTTCTTCTGCGGCTTCGATCATGCCATCAGATGTATAGGCCTTTCCGTTTCTTAGCTTTGCATATAAGCATAAACGGCTAGAGCCTTCAAAAACGTAAAGGGGATGCATGCTCTTCTTTCCAGGATTAGTCGAATTATAACCAACCTCAGCGCCTTCCTGATTTCCATAACCGTATTTACTGATGAATCAAAATCAAGGATCACGCGGTTTTGTTCGGATAAAACCCGTTTAGTTAACTCCTCATTTGTTTCCTTTAAGCCATGTACATCTTCGGCAGTTTCAAACCGTTGTAGGTCGTTATAATAGGTCGTATTGTCAGGCAATTTCTCCCACTTAAAAAAGCGTTTCAATAGGGTTTCCTGCTCGACTTCTTAAAAATGATAGATTCTTTCTATCCCTAAAACGCGCCCTAAAATAAGAGCTATCGCAACTTCAGGTAATGGAAAGATTCCACCTTGTTTACTAACATTGAGATAATCCTCCAAATGGTCAGTCAATCGAATTTTCTTTACATAATCAAGAAGAGGCAAGATTCCTCCGTAGGATGTAGCGTGTTCAAAAGTTGGTTCAATAGTCACTTCCCGTGCTAGACAATTGTTCCACTCAGTTAGATGCGGATAATATATGTTTAAACCATTATTTAAATATATAAAACAATTAGGTAACAAACCTATCTCCAAGAATTGAACAAAAATGGCAAGAATTAATTGTTTAGAGCTTTTTGCGATGTACCTATTTCTTATTTTTATATTATAAGGTAGAAACAGCTAATCCAAGTCCGAGTTCTACCCTTATTTAAAAAAGGTGGAAGGTGCCCAAAAAGCACCTTCTTTAGAATTTATCCCTTAACGTCATCTAAACTTGCACCAAAGTTGATATGATATATATTATTATCGATCGCCAATGCTGGGACTGATTTCACACCCTTCTTTTCTGCCTCTTCAATACGATTTTTGTCTGTGCCAAGATGCACCACTTCTGTAGTAATTTTTGATTTGTCAAGATAATCAAGAACCATTTGCTCCGCATCTACACAAATTGGACAACCCGCATGATAAAATATTGCTTTTGACATTTAGGCATCTCCCCCATAATTTTTTGTATCATTACTACTTAAATTAAGTATAGAAGGTGCGATAACAGTAAACAATACCAATTTACCTATGATATCCATAGGTAAAACCAATTGATTTTTTCAAAAACATACTCTACCTCCTATCGAAGTTATGTCTTAATTAACAATCAAAAAAATCACAAAATGGAATATCGAGTAGTTGACCGATTTCTACACCAGACATGTTAAATGTGATCACTCCCCTTCTCAACCAAAAAAGGCAGTTGAAAATTTCTCCTACCATAACCTTTAAATAAAAAAATATAGAAGAAGTTTTTTTAAAAAATAGAAACACAAAAATGCCCAGCTGAACTTAAGCCAGTTGGGCATAAAAGATGATGTATTTTTTCAAAAATGGCGTGCCGAATTTACACCGCATCAAATTATTGAAGACCTTCGTATAAAGGAAACTAATTCGTAATTTCATGTACATTTCTTAAAACTTGTTCTTTAACATTTGAGCAATTTGGATTTTGTAATACAAGTACAATAAGTTGGGCTATTTCTTTCATTTCCATAGATCCTAATCCTCTCGTCATCATAGCAGGAGTTCGAATCGAATTCCACTTGTTACAAGCGGACTTGTCGAATCGTGAGGATGGAGTTTATATTTGCCGTAATCCCGACTTCATCGAGCATTGTTTCTGCATTTTCTCCCATTATCCAATACTACGCACATCGAGCAACACCATATGATTGTCTGTTCTTCCTGAAACGACGTTTAGTCCTTCACTTATTAATGTCTCTGCCAATACTTCTGCATTTTCAAGAACTCTTTCAATATATGTTTTGAAATCGGGTTGCAACGCCTCGCCTAGCGCAACAGCTTTTGCTGCAATATTCTAGGGAATATCGCTTTATCAATTGCTTGTGCCCATGATTCACGACACACGATGGATACCACCTCTTGGTCACGCAATGTTTTATGTGTTGTCGTCGTAACATAGTGTGCATGCGGTAAAGGGTTGGGATGCAATCCTGCAGCAACAATTTCCGCATTATGTGCCATAACCACAAAAAATATAGCTCCGACTTCAGCTGAAATTTGAGCAAATAACTTAAATTCGATTGTCTGTGGATATGCCATGCCGATGTTTATGAGCAAGTTTACGCACTTGATCATCTGATCACACCGTGAGGGATAAAGAAATGATAGTGTTTTCCAGAAAAATTCACTACAGTCCCTGTCGCCTCCATTACAGCTTGACTAACAAAGTTCTCTGATGCAATCAGTTCTATTTTATCTTGTTGTCTTGAAAGTTCTTGCTTAATAGCCCCAGCAAATACTTTATCTTTTTGTTCTAAGTGGCTAAAACAATTTTATATTAATCCACTCCGTTATAGCTTTATAATTTTATTGCGATGATGGTTATTGAATTAATCTGTCTAGTTCATAGTAAAGCATCTATGGTAGGTGGAATCAGATAGATCGAGCATTGTTGTATCAACTACTAGGAATTGTATTAGCTGCAGAAAGTATATTTGGATTATAGGTACAATAAGGTATTCAATTATATGGTGTAGTTATGGAATGAGATTTGCTTCATTTAGGCTAGATTTTAGAAAAGTTTAATACAATTTTATCGAACACTAGGAGGTAAATAAGAATGACTAAACAACTAATTCCTTTTTAAATTAGGTGGTGGAGCAGTTGACTCCCCCACCTTCTTTGTTTTCTAAGAGCAAATAAGTAGCCCTTTTTAACATTTATATTGTTTAACTATTAAAAATGGTTTATTTTAATTTTTTTTATCTTCGGCCATCTGAACTTTGGAACGTGCTTCACCATAGTTTCAAATATAAGTCCCCATTGCTGTTCTGATAAAGTTGCAACTGAAACCTCATTCTTTATTCGAAGATTCCTTTTTAAATGTTTTATTTGAGGTCGTGTAAATACACCCCTAAATGCTAAATCAATAGAGAGTTGGGGATTTTTAAACATATAATCGACCAATCCCCAAAAAATTAAATAATCTCTATAAGATACAATCGGTTTAACCTTTCTATTTATTATAATCATAGCGGAATCAACCCTTGGTGGTGGAGAAAAATTCTTTCTTGAAATATCTTTAACATACCGAATATCAAACCACATTCTCCAAGCAATCACATATGGATCTTTCACAAAATTCGATGTAAATCTTTTTGCCGCACCCTTTTCCATTACAATAACTCCTCTTTGAAAACCGCTTGAAGGTTTATTTAGAAGCATTTTCAGTATTGGTGTTGTAATGGCATATGGGATATTAGAAACAACAATAAAGGCTTTCTTAGGTAGATGAATTTTCAAAATATCTTGATGAATAACTTTAACGTTTGGACTATGAATAAATTCTTTTTTTAAAATATCAACAAATTTACTATCATATTCCACAGCAAATACCTTTTTTGCTTTTTTATTCAAAAACGATGTTAAAGCCCCTTTCCCAGCACCCAAGTCTATAACTAAATCATGTGTACTGATTTTTGCCTGATCTACAATCTCTTGAATCAGTTTCTTATTATGCATCAAATGTTGTCCAGAAAAGGTTAGTGACTTCCTGCGACTTACTTTTTTGATTCTCTTATTTTTCTTTTGGGTCATGCTTCATCTTCCTTTCAAAATAAAAAAGTCACAAGCATCTGCCTGTGATTTGAGAGTAAAAGGGAAGAGACCCATCCTTATTTAATTATGCGGCTGTTAAAAGCCGAAACCAAATACACCAGTCTTTGGTGTAACAAAAAAAAGTTATTTTATACTAAAATAAAGAAAGGCAGAACAATCTGCCTTTCTATACATTACATATTTTTTTATGAAATGAAGATTATTAAAAAAGGACAGACTTATCCCCTCTACTCTGTGAACACAATACAGAGCCTTTGAACGTATTTAATTACTGGTTCAAAGCTGGGAAACGAAGTCTGATAAAATAAATCATTTTTTAATAATCCTCCTAAATGTAAAATATGAATTAAACTTTACACCTCCCCTTAAAATAAGTCAAATAAAACAAGAAATCAAATACTTGTAATTTTTTCACATGATAATCCGTTTTTTGATGTTATGAGTGTTAATATCAAGCACAGTAGTGGATGTAACGGATGATATAATCAACTTTATTATTGAACGATTTCAGAGCATGTTGACCTAGTCCAATTATCACGAATAATACTGTTGCCGCCTTGTACCTCGTTCATTGAGCCAAAATTAATGCAAGAAAATAGCGCCGACAAAATGTAACAATTACGGTAAGCGTAAAAGTCCAATTCATTAACGGATGATAAAAGGAACATATTTCATATACTGAAAGTTCATATGTTTCTGTTCCACAAGAAGTAACAGCTTTTTATACGAAAATGGGAGAAAAGCTCAATTTTGACACAAAAAAACATCCTCCCTAAAAAGTAAAATTACTTTTTTTGGAAAAATCATTTGATTAATTTGTTATATGATGCTTTTTATCCCCCATTCTGTTTTTGATTGGACTTGAGCTTATTAACTACCAAAATGGAAATCTGGACATTATGGATACTTTCTTCCACTAGACGCTCCGCCAGGGCATCCCTTAATGCGAGGAATACTAATCATCGAAAATGTTGTTTCCTCTGGTAGAAGTGTTCGTCATAGAAATGTACGATTACCAAGCTCTGTAGTATCTATAATAAACAAAGTAATTAATTATTAAACACCACACCCCCATTTTCATTCATTGCGGTGTCTGTAAAGACATAGGAGTTTTGAACACGCTCTAATAGATAGAGCTGAAAACCTTATAAAACTAGGTTCTCAGCTCCGTTTATAATCTTTCATCCTTCTATGCGGTTTAAAAATAGGATATCTCAATTTGTATGACTACATTTATTTCCAATTTTTTCTCATCATATTTTAGGCATTCATTCCGCTACCTCGTACCTCCACCGCTTCCACCACCAAAAGAACCTCCGCCGCCACCACTGCTCGTTGATCCTCCTCCGCCACCGCTAACTAATCCACGTGACACTCGACCCTCTGATGCGCTTTGAGTAAACGAGTTTGTTAAGTGAAGGGATCCTCCTGAATAGGATGTTTCTTGTTCATACTGCGGATAAAGATTGTTAAACTGTTTTCTGACAACATCTGTCAGTCCAAGTAATGCCGCCCAAACCATGATATCATCCCAAATTTTCACGTTGATCGCTTCATGTTCGTTCAGCAACGAGTAGTCATAAAGGTAATTGACATACAGATGTACTTTCCTCTCTAAATCTAGTCCTTTCGCTGTCGATTCAAAAGTTTCTCGTTTGATGAAGAATTTCCTCTCTTCTTGTCGCTCCACATATCCTTCATGAATTAATGTTTGTAATGAATCATTTACAATATCTTTTTCCCAAGCAATTATTTTTTTTCGATTCTTTCCCGTCCATATTCTAAACTCGTTTTCTGTTAAAATTTTATCTGAACCTGCCGCAAGTAACATCATATGAAACAGTTTCCCTTCGTGAGAGAATGTATCCATCTCTTTATCAAGGAAATTAATAGATGCTATCTGTTCTTTGCTGAAGAAACTTACTTCTTTCGTTTCGACAATGATTTTTTCTTCTTTCATCCACTTTAAGATAAATGCTGTTAGCAACTTTTCAAAATTACTTACCCCCATCACATATAGAAGATAATAAATGTCTAAAAAGTCACCTGCATACGGATAGTCCCTATAATATTCATTATGATATCGTCTAAAAAATGTTTTTGGTTTTTTCTTTGTTAGCTTAAGACTCGGTCGATAAAAATTTAAAAAGTAAATGGAAAGCACGAATAATATAAAGAAAGTAATTTTTATGAAATTGAAATTGAACAAAGGCCTGTTTTCTTTCCCGTAGTCGCTTCCTTTAAGTGCTTCTTCTTGAATTTCATCAAAGGATTTATCTAAGTGGTCACCTGTTGTAAACATGCCATCTGCGAATTTAACAAGAATTGTCACATAATCTTTTTCATCTAACGGATAATCGTTGGTCGCAACAATTTTTCCATCAAGGAAATCGATCTCACCATTGAATCCAAATCCCCATATGCTTTCAGTTTCCTCACTTAATGCACTTTCTGTTTCAATCTCGATCATAACTTCCATAGGTGGAGTGTTCTGTTGATCATTGACAAATCTCCAAAATAAAATTTGGCTATCTTGTAATTGTTTAATAAAATCTGTAATCGTATATTGTACAATGTACTCATGGTATCCGTACCTGCCGATACCCCAGCTTAGTTCATAGCCGTTCTTAGTTTCAATGATTCCATTTTTAAACGCTTTTTCAGACTGCGATGCTTTTAGATCCCAATCATCAATAAACTGATATGTTTTGCCGTTTTCTGTCACAATAAAATCTTTAATCGTTGATTTTCCAAGATTTTCAATCACCATGTAGTTTTCCGTGCCTTCAGTTAAATATGCTTCTCTTCTTTCCGTTATATTTGCACTTCCGTCTTGGTTGATGAATACATGAATATGTAATTTTTCCACTTGATGTTTAGCTGCATATATTTCCTCAAAGTTAATTAGACCAACTAAAATCAAGAAAAGACATATCGCTATTCCATATTTGTACTTTTTCATTTTAATCCCTCTACTCCCAGCCCGGCATTTCTTGTTTCGTCTCTGTTCCTTGAAAGTACTCTTTTTCCGTAAAATTGAACAGCTTTGCTACCATGTTGGAAGGAAACATTTTAAGTTGGCGATTAAATTTTGTAACAACATCGTTATAGATCATTCTTGCACCACGTACATTGTCTTCATATTTATTTATACTGTCCATAGTATTTCGGTATACTTCACTAGCTTTTAAGTCTGGATAATTTTCAGAAATAGCAATCAATCGACCAACGACATTGTTTAGCTCTGTTTCGTCCTTTTCCATTTCATTAATCGAACTTTCTTTTCCAACACTTATTCTTTTTCCTGTGACAGATTCAAGCGTTTCAACTTCGTAACGCGAATACTTTTTCGTTGCTTGAATAAGGCTTTTAACGGCATCCCATCTCGACTCAATTTGCGTTGCAATTTGAGCTTTACCATTTGTGACCCTTTCCGCTAGAGTGACAAATTGGTTATACGTTGATATCATCCAAAAAATAAGACTGACAATAAGTAAGGTAATAACTAAAACAGTAATGAGCATATAAATTCCTCCCATAAATTCATTGTGAAAAACGAACAGCTATGTTCACGAAAGTTCTTTAAACTCTCGGTGAAGTATCACTAAGCGAACTACATACAGAATGATCGATAACCCATTTAAATAAATAGATTGATAGCCGAATAATTCCATTGACATACCAATTTCTAACGTTTCTATTAAGGTTATTACGCCATTAACAATTAAATAAGACTGATAAACCATCGGGACAAGGGAAAAATAATCCAGTTTGAAATGCCTTTATTCCACAGGTATGAGTACAGCCTTACTTAAAGCGGTTATAGTTGTCAAAATGAACGTCCTCATCATAAAACCCATGATCGACAGCATACAAAATATTTGCTAGATTTGTAACGTCATGATTCATGTTCTTTATTGTAGCCTATTCATTTTGTTGTTACAATTCTTTATTGATAACATTGTGAAAATATAAATTTAACCTCTTTCACTGTTTCTTGAAGATAAGCATGTTTATGTCGTTTATTTCTTTTCTTATTATTGAATGGATTTAAACGTTGTAACACATACCAATCGATGCGGTTCAACCACCTTTTAGACAAAGGAGATAATTGGTAATAATTCTTGAATCCTTGTAGTCTACGGTTCAAGCCTTTCACTAAATCCTTTATGTCCATAAATAATTTATATCGTGGTTCGGTAAAATCTTTGATTTCTTCCGCATTTTCTTCATAGCTATATACTATATTTAATTATTGACAAAATTATGTAACAGACGTATTATGTCATTAGGTAAAAAATTTTTCCTTAAGTAAACTATGTTAGGGGGAGTAAATTGTTATGGGGTTTGAGTTGGAGTTATTTATACTTCTGATCGCTCATATATTGGGAACTTCAATTTTTGGCAAGTTTGAGACTGAGACAGCATGGTGGAGACTTAGTTTAAAATGGTTCATCGTGATTGGGTTAACTTATGTTCTTTATCAATTTATAGATCATTTGGCAATCATATTTGTTCTGTTATGTACTTTAGGAGGGATAATCTTCCACTTCATCTGGTGCCGTAAGCATAATATAGATCCCGTATCAGCAACACCAAGAAAAAAATATTATGAATTAAGAGGTTGGACATATAAGGAAGATTAATTAAGATCATCCATTAAGATCAATTACGTATTCTTAGCGCCAATTTTTCCTATGGAAGTAACTAGGATTAACCTGGTTATCATTAACTTACAAGCTTTTGCTTGCCATATAACTTAATATTACTTTCGCAACGTCATAAATATATTGCATTCATAGAATAAACGATTTAAAACCCTACACCCATGTATATATCTTAGAATTATTGTTAAAAGGGACAAGACAATGTAATCAATTTGTTGTATTGCAATTATAAAGTTAAAAGGTAAATTATCTGACTTAGCAAATGAACAATTCTCATAAGGGGGCTGTTTTTCTTTTTAAACTTCCACCACGAAATGAAACATTTGTAGAATAAAAATTTTTATAATATTACACTTGACAATCCAAATATCCTACAAAATTAAATCTACACTACCAAAAATAATATTTGGTAGGGAGTCTAATATTTTAATACGTTTTTGTCCGTTTAGATTAGGCCAAATGCTGTTAGATCAACGTTTTCACTTCAAATGCTCCCAGTGAATTAAAAAAGAAGGTAACGTAATTCAGCATTACCCGTTCTTTTGTATTTATTTACCCATGTCCTTTTGCTAATTGGGTTCTATCCTCCATTGGAGGTGGTTCTTCCAATAATCCGTGTTCAATCATGAGGTTTCCCCCATCATGTGAAAAGTCCAAAACTTCTTTAATAAATGGTGTCATTTTTAGAGTCACGTCATTCCTTAGATTGTAAGTCGTACCTATAGCACCGCTGCCTAAACCAAAACTACTTAGTAAGGACGTATTATACATCATTAGCTTATCTGAAAATGGCGACATTGTTGAATCTGTAACCCTGCCTGCTGGTGTGGACGGAGGATTAATATCACTGTCTAATAATATTTCGCTAGCTTTTGTAATGATTGTTTTAAACAACTCTTTACCTCGGAAAAAGTGTTTCCGAATATCTTTTTTCTTAGCTACTTGAGCAAAGCCTGTCATTAATTTCATTCCGTCTATATTCGATTCAATCGTTTGGTATAGATGAGCCACTTCAACTGTATTTAATGATCTCTTGTGTCCCGTGATTTTAAATCCTGCCCGATAATTCTTTCCTTTAGCAAACTCAACATGATTGGGCAAGGTAACACTTGGGGATTTTGGAAGCACCCCCTTGCTTAACAAAAACTGTGTCGTTTTTTCACAAAACTCTTCCGCAAATGCTGAGAACCTTCTTTGTAAATCCATGATGTCTTTCCGGTAACTCATCGATATATGTAATGCATGTAAACCTGAAGCAACTTTCATCATCGTACGTAAATACATGACCTCAAAAATGTCGTCAAATAATTGTGGTGCATTAAAGTTTACATCTTTTTCTGTAAACCCAATTGGAACTACTGCCCCTTCTTGTGTAAAAAGGTTTCTTAGTTCATTGACAAAATTACTTTCACCTTCGTAAAACGTTTGCAATATTTCGATAGCTTCTGGATCTTGATTATTTGACAAAAAAGATTCAATCACTCTTACCATCATGGTCTTTTTTTGATAAATAATCCAAAGGGTTGCAAGCTCGGATGACGTTATCGGTATATGTCCTGTTGTCATTTGATCACTCCTCAAGCTTTATATTTACTTGTATGTTTTACCACCATCTGAGAAATATTCATTTTTTAGGATTACATGGTTGTAACTTCAAATTTAAAATCTTCCCTATACTTTAAAGAGAAACTGAGCTTTATATCCTTATTCCCGTCTCCCTCTCATGTGAAATGCTACTCACTGTTAGTAAGGAAAGATTATTAAAATGAGATGAGGTATTGGCGGAAATGAAAAAGAAGGGCGATCGCCCCTCTTTTTAGCTTTTACATTCGTCTGCTAACCTTTTAATAACATCTAAAGTTTCTTCCCAGTTTTTATCCGAATGCTCATACATCGTTGAGGTAGAAAAGTTGCTATGTTTTAATCTCAGTGAAAAAAACTTCTATTTTAAGTAATTTAACGATACCTCTCTTATGAAGAAACAATACAAAAACCAATAGATTCTTTGAAATAATCAAAAAATAGTGTGAAGTTGTTCTGTTTGATTTAATCTCTTCAAAAATTTCGCCTGATTATTAAAAAACACAAGGACAGAAGCATATCAAATAAACATGTGTAATTCAATAGGAGTCTTTTATTCATTATTATAAAAATCAATAACGGACATGGCTAATGATACGACTTTATCTGGGAGATTTTTTGGTGAAATGACCTTTATTTTGTTTGCGAATCCCAATATAAATTCTATAGCCTCTTGCTTATCATTAAATCTTAGAGTTGCTGGTATCCAGTCACCAGTCGGATTTTCTGTTTTAATAACTTTAACAAACTTACCTGTAAAATTAATTCTGTTAATAATTTCTGTATGGATTTCTACTTGTACATCATATTTCGGTAAGTTTTGTACAAACTCTACTTTTGATTGTTCCCAGTATGTGGCCAAATTGAAATGAAGCGGTCTTTTAAAAGTTTCATCTTCAACTTTTGCATTTTGTATACGTGATACCCTATAATTCCGTAGTTCTTCATTTCTTACGGCAACAAGGTACCACTTATTTCCTTTGGCCACTAATCCTAATGGCTCAATTAACCTTTCCTTTTGTTCCCCATCGGCCTGTTCATAGAAAATTTTTAACTTTTTACTTTCCCAAACGGCTTGTTGCACGATATTAAGAGCATCCTTTTTTTCTTTGGGTTGTCTCCAAGTACCCGAATCTATATAAATTCTTTCCCACATTGCTTGCGCTTCATTCCGATAAGTATCTGGGATAGCTGCAAGTAGCTTTTGTCTCGTATCAAGTAGCTGATTATTTAATCCCAAATCTTCGAGCAATTCACCAGAAGGGAAAAGAAATAAAGATTTCATGTCATCTATGTTTAATCCACTTAATTTACTCCGAAAATTATCTAATAGAAGCCATCCCCCCTCTTTACCTCTTTGAGAAACAATTGGGATCCCTGCATTAGTTAATGCATCCATATCTCTAAGAATGGTTCTATCCGATACCTCTAGTTCATTAGCTAATTCTTTTGCAGTCATTTTCCCTCTATTCTGTAACAAGATCATAATACTTATTAATCTATCTGCTCTCATCAAATCCATCCCTTCGATGAAAATAATAATGAATTATATTTATATGACAATAGGTGTCGTGTTTTAACGATATACTTATTTTAGAGAAAAGGAAAGGAGAAGGATTATGAATCAAAATCGAAAGGTAGTACTATTCATTGCATCGAGTTTAGACGGGTATATTGCGACAAAAGAGGAGTCACTTGAATGGTTGTTTAAAGTGGAGGGAGAAGGGGATAATGGCATTTCCGAGTTTTTAGACACGATTGATACCGTTTTAATGGGGAAAACAACTTACGATTGGATTATCAAGCATGAAGGTGACAAGAGCTGGCCGTATGCGGATAAAAATTGTTATGTGTTCACAAGGTCTTTAATTGCTGATACGGAGCAGGTGAAATTTATAAGCCCTGATATTCAAGATTTTGTGAGCAAATTAAAGAAACAAGAGGGGAAAAATATTTGGTTGGTTGGAGGTGGCAAACTGCTATATTCCTTCCTAAAAGAGAATATTGTTGATGAGATCATTATAACCATTGCCCCAACACTCATAGGAAAAGGGATTCCTTTATTCAAGAGTGGAGATTATCACTTAGAATTATTGTTAAAAGGGACAAGGCAATTTAATCAATTTGTAGAATTGCATTATGAAGTTAAAAGGTAAATTATCTGGCTAAGCAAATAAACAATTCTCATAAGGGGGCTGTTTTTCTGTTTAAACTCCCACCACGAATTGAAACATTTGTAGAATAAAAATTTTTATAATATTACATATGACAATCCAAATATCCTACAAAATTAAAGCTAAACAAGACTCTCTACCAAAAATAACTTGGTAGGGAGTCTAATATTTTTATACGTTTTTGTCCGTTTTAGATTAGGCCAAATGCTGTTAGATCAACGTTTTCACTTCAAATGCTCCCAGTGAATTATTCCCGCTCTACTTTTAGGGTTCGGGATATTAAGCAAAATTGTTGATTTTAAAGGCTTTTCAGAAAATATAAATGATTATAATCTAGCAAAAATTAATTAGTAAATGCAATTTCAATGCAATAAATACAAGTCATTTTATAAAGTACCCACTATAAAAATTTGATATCTCCTACAAAAGACGTTTCAAGTAAAGCGTCTTATTTTTGTGGAAGACGGATATGATCTTCCTGTGAGGTCATTTCAATTTCGTCTTCAGGAATTTGTAAGTTATCTATTTTGACTGAGAATTTACGCTCCTCTGTTCCTCTCACCTTTTTTGTTTCAATCACTTCAATTAAATTTGCTTCTAGTAAAAGATTTATATGACGATATAACGTAGCTTGAGGAACGTCTCCAAGTATCTCAACAAGTTGTGCGATCGTCAGCGGTTTGTTTAGCAACAATTGCTGTACAATTCGCATTCGCACGGGATGAAGAAGTAAATCGGCTTTTCCTTTCATTAAATTCCTCCCCAAATTATTATCATTTTATAAAATGATAATATATTATTAAAACAAAATTGTCAACTGTAGGTTTAAAATAAAGCTTGACCAGTAACCCCCACAAACCCACATCTCAGGTTACATGAAAAGATTTTGTTCTGATAATAATTATTGATTTAGACCTTCTTAAGAAAACACTTTATCTTATGAGCCATGTAAAGGAGGATTAGATGATTCAAGATAAAGAAAAGGAACGTCTATTCATTAATGAATTATATTGATTATCGTTGGACTCATGATTATTCAACTTTTAGAAGAACAGCAAGGTACCGCAAAAACATAAAACTTCACATTATTAGTAGTTTAATAATAATAAATTCTAAAGTTAGCGTTCCCTCTTTTAAAAGTAAAAAATAATATTACAAAATATTCCTAGAAATAATAGAATACTTACACATTATTGACCCATCAGAATTTAAAGACTCGCTATTGACCCTCACACCATGTAATACTTTAATATGGCTATAACGTAGTAACTTAGGAGGCAAATTATTATGAAAATAGGCGAATTATCATCAAAAACCGGAGTTAGCATCCGGTCCATTCGATATTATGAGGAAAAAAAATTAATTGATCCAAAGCGATTAGAAAATGGATATCGTATATATAGCGAAAAAGATGTGGAGCGTATAAAAGCGGTTCAACTTTTTTTAGAATTAGGTTTAAATACAGATGAGATTTTTCCTATTATATCCTGTGGATCTTCTCATCCCGTAGATAGTAACTCTTCTAATTGTGCTTCTACCGCACTTTCTCTTTATAAAGAAAAATTAGAAAAAACTCGTGAACAAATAAATAAGTTACAAAAAGTTGAAAGAGAATTAGAAAGCTTTATTAATTTTTGGACCAATGTAGAAACTCAAGGAAAAGGCGGTGATACCAAATGAATTACCGCATTTTCATTTTGGTCATAGGTACTTTTATTATTGGTACAGATGATTTTGTCATTGCCGGTTTATTACCCCATATTTCTAACGATATGAATGTTACGATTGTTGCGGCGGGTCAGTTGGTTACTGCATTTGCCATTGCTTATGCTATAGGGGCTCCCATTTTTGGAACACTAACGATGAATTTGCCATTGAAAACACTTTTAGTTGTATCTATGTTGGTATTCGCCATTGCAAATGCACTTTCTGCAATGGTTACTTCTTTTGACATGCTCTTTTTCACAAGAATATTAGCTGCTTTAGCTGCTGCTATATTTACGCCTTTAGCTATGACTACATCTACTAGTTTAGTATCTGACAAAATGAGAGGCAAGGCATTGTCATTTATATTGACAGGAATAACCATGGGGTTAGTTTTAGGTGCGCCTATTGGAACATGGATTGGAAATGCTGTCACTTGGCGTTTTTCCTTTGTTTTTATATCAGTCATTTCTTTCATTACTGTCATAGGAATTTTACTGTTTTTACCTAAAATGGAGAGAAAAGCAGAACTGAGTATTAGGGAAAGATTAAAAGGCTTCAATAAAACAATTGCATTAACATTATGTGTAAACATAATTGGTACTACTGGTGGCTTCATGACCTATACGTATATAGCCCCGATCATTACAGGTATTACGAATGTAGAGAATATTAGTGTCTTTCTTATGTTGTTTGGTATAGGTGCACTTTTCGGAAATTTAGTAGGCGGTTACTTTACAGATAAGATCGGTGCGCCAAAAACATTAAAGCTATCACTTGGAGGTTTCGCCATATTACTAGCAGCATTCTCATTTTTATCACTACTGAATCCATCTACATTTGCCATTGTAATGGTTTCATTTGTGGCAATATTGTGGGGAATTCCTGGTTTTGGTATGAACCCAGCTCTTAACTCTTTTCTTATATCCTTAAACCCTAAACAGGCTCAAATGGTTTTATCATTCAGTGCCTCTGCTCTTTACATGGGAATTGGATTAGGTGCATTTATAGGAGGCGGTGTTATAAGTATAAGTTCAGTGAATTATGTAGGGCTAGGAAGCGGAGTATTCGTACTTATTGCATTAGTACTGTTTACTTTTGTTAATAGGGTCGCTAATAAGAAAGCCAAATCGACCTTTTCCTAAGATCTTACCATTTAGTTTTGCCCTCTATCTTATTTGATGGAAACTTAAAGATATAGAATCACGTTTTAATTATTTACTATTTGAAACCAATTAGAGTCTAAGAATTGGTGGAACCTTGATGAAAGTACACCCAAAAGCTGAACCTACTGTTCCTTGAATGATATGTATATCTTGATTGTTCTGTATATTAATTGCAGAAATATCATAAAATACTGGCGCACAATCCATTATAGTAGTGATACGACGTGGGCTCGTATCTGAAAAGCTTAAGCAAAATTTGACATAAAGAAAGCCGAGTTTTCCTATACTAAGGAACTCTCTGGCTTTTTTAGATAAATTGTCTATATTAATATTAAATTACTCCTAATCGATTGGGAAAGTAATATTACACTGGGTTCCTAGTTGAAGTTTACTATTTATCTCAATTTCTCCACCATGAGCAATGATGATTTGCCTTGCAATTGCCATTCCTAATCCTGTTCCGGAATTATTAGAAGTTGCACTCGTCCCCCGGAAGTACCGGTCGAATAAATGTTCAAGAGTTTCTTGACTTATACCGACTCCATTATCTTCAATTAAAACACGAATTTGCCTTGGATGAGACAGTTCTTCATGAAGTATGATCTTAATTTTAGTTTCAGGCGGATTATGTTTAATACTATTAGCAATTAAGTTTTCAAATGCTCGTTTTAAATATTTCGTATCCATATTAAAAAATATTTGTTCCCTATTCGTTTCAAATGAAAACACCTTATTTTTTGATTCTGGCAATCTTTTCAGTTGTTCCAAAATTTCTTTGAGTACAATTACAAGGTCTTTTTGTACAAGTTGTATCGGAATAGCATCATTTTTCAATTGAAAAGTTAAGTTAAAGTCTTCAATTAGTTGTTCCATATACTCCACACGTTCCTCCATGATTTTAGAAAAGTGACGTACTTTGTCTTGATCCCAATCATATTCATGTGAAGATAGTAGTACCGTATATCCCTTGATAACAGACAAAGGAGTTTTAAGATCATGTGAGACTCCTGTCATCCATTCTTCCCTTGTCTTTTCTAATAATGCTCGTTCTTCTGTGTTTCTTTGAAGGGTTGATGTGAGCTTGGAAAGAGCCTGCGTCAATTCTTTATACGTATTATATTTGGCTTTATTTCGCCAGCGTTTCTTCTGATTAAATTTCCAAGTGTGTAAAGGTTCTTCATGTTTTCCTCTAGATAGATTTTCAATCCAGGATACAATGTAAAGTAAAGGCGCCCCTAATTGTCTTCCAAAAAATACGGCAATTAATATTCCAATGATAATGATGGAAAGAATCCATAGATTATTCACCCAATATTGAAAGGGATTATTACTTGTCATCGGTTTCCCTAAAACCCATGTTAGATCCTGGTTATCTAAAGTTTTATACCATGTAGATAGCTGAAAACCCTTTTTAGCAGGATACAAGTAATCAGACACTAGTTCCCCGGGGGCATAATGATTCGGTATACTTTTAGGTTTATTAATGGAAAAGACTTCATTACCTTGCTCATCCAATACTTGCATCCACATATTGTATCTTACCAAATCCTCTTTTATCTTCGAGCTTATTGAAATCTTTTGATCAACCACATCCGTATGTTCAACGATATTGCTAATCGTTAATTGAGGGGGTTCTTTTTTGTTATGACCAAGAAAGAAGCTGAATAGAACAATACTAATTACGATGAATATGCCCCAAATAAGCATTAACCAAAAAAGTCGCGATACGAAATAATAGGCGACACGATTTTTTAATTTCACAACAATTCCTCATTTGACCCGACTTCAAATATATAACCTAATCCTCGAACCGTTTTTATCCATTTAGGTCTACTAGGATCTTCTTCTATTTTTTCACGTATACGCCGTACATGTACCATCACCGTACTATCCCCACCATAAAACTCTCCCCACACATCTTTATAAATTTGGTGTTTGCTTAAAATTTGGTTAGGGTGTTCACAGAAATAGAGTAAAAGCTTCATTTCCTGAGTAGGACACTCTACCCGTTCACCATTAACAATAAGTCTTCCAGTATTAGGATCTATATTAAAAAAACCATAATCATAAATTTTTTTCCGTGTATGTTGGGATGGAATTTGAATAGAACGTCTTAACTGAGCTTTCACGCGAGCTACCACTTCTAATGGATTAAAAGGCTTTGTAATATAGTCATCTCCTCCAAAGCTAAACCCTTGTAACTTATCTAAATCTGTTGTTTTTGCTGTAAGAAACAGTATAGGCACATCTGTCTCCGAACGAATTTTGCCACAAAGCGTAAAACCGTCTATATCAGGTAACATAACATCTAACAATATAATGTGAGGATTATTTTTTGTTGTCATTAAAAGTGCTTCTGCTCCGGTAGTGGCTATTAAGACATTTTGAAAACCTTCTTTTTCAAATACGGTGATTAATAAATCTAAAATATGCTGATCATCATCAACGATAAGAATATTATGATCTTCGAGTTTTAAGGTCACGTTTCATCCCCCTTCCTATCTTCATTATTATTGTACATTAATCATCAATAAAAAAAACCAGTTGAGTAATGAATTTATATTCTGTTCAGATTTCTGAAAAATGTAATTACTCCATAGCCCAATCTATTCTAAGTATGTAATTGAGATAGGAAAATATTCGGAATTGGATTGTTAAGCAAATGTTTAGGTAAAGTTTCATTCATGTTTAATTCATTTCGTTTACGATAGAAATGAGGTGAGGAACAGATGAATGATCAAGTATTAATGACACATGATCTAACAAAAAAGTACAAAAAACACATATCTGTAGATGGACTAAATTTACGGATTGAACGTGGACAAATTTATGGATTCCTTGGACCTAATGGGGCCGGGAAAACGACGACAATTCGCATGTTACTAGGTTTGATAAAACCAACAAAAGGTAATATTGAAATTTTTGGGCAAAGCCTGAAAAAAAATCGTCTGCAAATTTTACAACAGATCGGATCGTTGGTGGAGTCCCCAACATACTATGGAAATTTAACCGGTCGCGAAAATTTAGAGGCGGTTCGTAGGTTACGAGATCTTCCAGAAAAACGTGTGAATGAAGTGTTGGAAATTGTAAGATTAACCAAAGCTGCGAACAGGCTAACAAAAGAATATTCGCTTGGAATGAAGCAACGTCTAGGGATTGCCGCTGCGATGCTTAGTAATCCAGATTTATTAATACTTGACGAGCCAACTAATGGTTTAGATCCGTCTGGTATCCAAGAGATTAGGGAGTTGATTAAAGAATTGCCTGGGGCTGGAATGAGTGTCCTTGTATCCAGCCACTTGTTAAGTGAAATAGATCAAATGGCTACACAGGTAGGGATAATCAATAATGGAAAAATGATTTTCCAAGACTCGATTGAACGCTTAAGACAAAAACAAAAACCTCTATTAAAAGTCGGCGTTAGTGATGTCATGAAAGCAAATGCAATATTAAAGGAGCAAGGGTTAAAGGCCGATTTACAAAACGATTTCTTGTGGTTATCCCAAACAGAACCGGCATTTGTTTCAGATATTAACGCTACTCTCGTTCATTCGGGTATATCTGTGTATCGACTTGAAGAAGTGAAAAGAACACTAGAAGATATTTTCTTAGAATTAACCGGTACAGAGGGAAGCTTATGAAAAAGATATTATGGGCAGATCAATTGAAATTAAAGCGTTCATCGTTAGTGATCATTGTTTTATTGATTCCGTTACTTATCTTGGCATATGAGTTAGTGAATCTTACCTATCGTGCTGAGTTTGTGGAAAAACAGGCCGAGATGTTCGGTGCCGGTTCCATGTGGATGTATTTGTTGTATGACAATAATTTGTTATTCGGTCTTGGTTTTCCATTGGCTGCTACACTTGCTGCATCAGTGATAGCAAATATTGAACATCAGGCAAATGGATGGAAACAAACCCTTTCAATGCCTATTTCAAGGGGGAAAATTTATTTAAGTAAATTTATTTGGCTAACGATTAGTCTGTTCCTTTCCACTACTATTTTTCTGATTGGCATGGTTTTTCTAGGGAAGGTACTCGGATTTGAAGGGGATATTCCATGGGGCTTATTAATCGGCGATTGTTACGGTATGTTAATTACAGTATTACCAATTATGGCTTTTCAATTTTGGTTATCCATGACCATTAAAAATCAGGCTTTCTCGATTCTTATTGGATCAATTTCTGCTATTATGGGTCTATTTTTAGCAGCCGCTCAAACGACAAGATGGTTACCATTAGCCTATCCAATCCAATCATCAACGGTTATATTGCAATATGAGGGGATAGGGTTTAATCCAGATTTTTCAGCCTTCCTCGTCATCAATTTGTTATTAGGCATCATCCTAATGTTTATAGGTTCCATACATTTTGCTAAACAGAATGTCCAGTAAGGAGAGATTATTTTGAAAAATGTCTTATATGTTGAACGATTAAAGTTAAAACGCTCCAAGTTGTGGTTGCTTTACTTGATAGGTCCCTTATTAGGTGTGTTCCTAGCTTATATTAATTTCTTTAAAAACTATGATCTCTTTATGCAACCTGGAGATAATGCATGGATCGAAGCGTGGACACAAGTAGCGTTGTTTATGGGTCCTTTTGTATTGCCAATCCTAGTTGGGATATACACAGCTCTTGTTTGTAGAAGTGAACATGTTGGCGGAGGGTGGAAACAACTATTAGCCTTACCGATCAAACATTCAAATGTCTTTTTAGGGAAATTTCTAACAGTAGTAAAAATGGTAGTTATTACAATGCTAGTCCTATTAATCTTGTTTATAGGATTTGGTTATATAAGGGGAGTAGAAGGCAGTCTTCCGATATTTACAATACTTGGGTTTCTGCTTAGAGGCATTTTAGCGTGCTTGCCTTTGATTCTTCTACAATTAATTATATCCATAAGAGCTAAAACTTTTGGTATACCATTAGCTGTTAGTATTGTTTTTACTCTCCCAGCTATTATTGTTGCCAGCACACCTTTAGGACAGATTTATCCTTGGACGCAGCCTATGCTCGCAATGTCACCAGAAGATGAATCTCCTATTCAATCTTACTTGTTATTTTATTCATTAGTTATTGGAACCTTCATAGTTTTGCTAATATATGGTTTACGGAGTTTTTTGAAGCGGGATATTTTTTAATCGCATCTAACGGCTCTTCAACTGAACTCTCTATTTGGTCTTTTGTTCCAAGATAAGAAAGTATATAATTTTTGCAGGAAACTGTTTGATAACATAAACAGCCCTGTCTAGCTCCAGCGCTTAAGCCATATCAAGCTTCACACTTCTCCACTACGATAAGCGGACATCGGCTCGTCCCTCGCCGTGTTCCCTTTATCTCATTGCGAAGTGCCCCAGCTTGTACGTTGCTGAACGGTCGCTTGCGCTTTTCTTAATTGTTGGATTGGTTTATAGAACTTCGTTTAGAAATTATTTTTGGGAACACTGCCCAGAGTGCGCCTTTTTTGGACACGGCGGTATGAAGAAGGATACTGCCGTGTTTATTTACTTTTTCCTGATTTGATACCGTTCTACATATTAAAAAAGAGTTTGAAGTTCTATGGGATTACTACGGTTATAACAAGGTCATGGTTTTATTTTATATTTCTCTATGAAAACCTGACTGATCATCGACGCTCCAAACAGGACTAATCCCCTCTGAATAGATTAAATAAGTTCGAACAGAGAATCAAAGTTCTGTCCAAAATCAGCACTTACCATTTTTATAAAAAACAACAGCAACAGAATAAGAATAAAAAAAGAGACTAGTATCAACTAGACTCATCTTTCATATTCTTTATTATTATTTTTTTGCTTGTTCTCAAACCCATTATTGTCAATCATTTGATTTTTTACTTGATTAAAAAACGATTCTATTCTTTTTTCCTGTAATGCAAATTCATAGAACGCTTCAGTATCACTTTCACTTGGAAATTCTTTAATTTGTACTTCATGTAGTATATTATAAT
>NZ_JAXHDD010000018.1:0-73317 GCF_037072025.1 Pseudogracilibacillus sp. SO30301A
TGAAATACTGCACTATATTGAATCCATTTTTAATAAAATATTCTACTTTTCCTCTAACGTATTCATTGAAAGCTCTCTTTAATATTCCATTTAAAAATAATTAAATGATTAACGGAATTTATTCAATAAATGATGGAAGCCAAGTTGTAATTACGGGTACATAAGCAATTACAAACAGTGCGATAACTAATGCCAATACAAATGGCCAAATATGCTTAATAACTATATTTATATTTAAATTAGTAATTGCGCTCGCCACGAACAAGTTCACTCCCATTGGAGGTGTTATAACACCAATTGCTAAAGCGGCAATCATAATTACTCCAAAATGGACTGGATCTACTCCCATTGAATTAGTGATAGGTAACAGAACTGGAGTTAATATAATAATAGCTGCAGCCGCTTCCATAAATAATCCAACAAACAGTAAAAACAATAAAATAATTAATAATATTAAATATGGATTGGTCGTAAGTGATGTTATGAATCCGCCAATTAATTGTGGTAACTGTTGAGAAGTAACTAACCACCCAAAAAGATCTGCAACGCCAATAATTAGCACAACCATAGATGAGATCAATATTGTCTCATAAAATATTTCCGGTAAATCCTTTATTTTTAATTTTTTATATATAAACATTCCTACTACCATACCATAAACAATTGCCACTACTGCTGCTTCTGTAGCGGTAAATATACCTAACATAATCCCTCCAAGCATAATGATAGGCATTAACAAAGCTAAGATTGCATCAACAAAGGATTTTCCAAGTTCTTTCAAGGAGCTTCTCTCTTCTGCAGGATACTTCTTAATAACTGAAATAATATAACTTGCTACCATGAGAGATATTCCCAATAGAATACCGGGTAAAAGCCCACCAATTAACAACTTCCCTATCGATGCACTTGCAACAACTCCAAATATAATCAAGGTAATACTTGGTGGTATAACGGAACCTAAAGAACCCGAAGCAGCCACCAATGCTGCTGAAAACCCTCTTGAGTATCCTTTCTTATTCATAGGAGGCACTACGATTTTACCTATTGCAGCTGTAGCAGCAGTTGAAGATCCCGTCATTGAGGAGAATATCATTGATGCTACAACGGTTATCATTGCTAATCCACCACGAATATGTCCTACTAGCTTATCTGCTAAATTAATAATTTTGACCGAAACACCACCTCTATCCATAATTGCTCCAGCAAGGATAAAAAATGGTATTGCTAATAACGGGAAAGAATCCAATCCATTAAACATTCGTTGTGGAATGATTGTTAATGGTATTCCAGAATCATATAATAATGCGAATAAACACGCTAATGCTAATGAAAATACTATTGGAATATTAATAATAATTAATAGTAAAAAAGTTACAAGAAGTATTATTATCAAATTCGTTCACCTCCATAGTTTAAATAATTAATTCAAATAATCGTTTTGCTCATTCATTAAATCGTTATTTATATTTTTTCTAACATTTATTATTCTTTCGATAGAAAATATGAGAGACAAGATCGAGAATAAAATCAAACCTGAATATATATAGGTTACAGGTACCCCCAAAGTTGGTGATGTTTGACCTTGTGATCCTGCAATAAATTTTATACTTTGGTACAATAGAACGACCATAAAAAAAATAATACCTAATTCTATTACATACGAAATAATGGTACGAAGTTTTAACGTTAAATTACTTACCAGTATATCTATACTTACATGTGAGCCATTTCTAATGCCTAACGCCGCACCTATTAAAGTCATCCATATAAATGAAAATTTAGCTACTTCTTGAGTCCAACTTGCAGGAAAGTAGATAAGTTCTCTTGATAATATTTGTAATGATACGGTTACTATTATTACTACCATTAATGTGACAGCAATATACTTAAATACAATCTCTATTTGTTTCATAGCACTCACCTTCTTTAGCGTTCTTAATTTAATTCATGTTTAATAAAAATATACAATCCTCACCACTTTTGAGCTAAATAAAGTGGTGAGTTTAAATTAAGTACAATTTCTATCTTAATTCAATTATTTTCTGTACTAGTTCACTACCTTCCTCTTCATTTCCATTTCCAATTTCGCTATAAAATTCTGGATAAACCTCTTCCTCCATGATTTCTCTGAACTCATTAACGAAATCGTCAGAAACTTCATTTACTTCCATACCTTCATCTTTTAATTTTTGTAAAATTTCTTGTTCATCGTTAAATAGTTCTTCTTTATGATAGTCCATAGCTTCAGCTGATGCTTTTGTTAGCGCTTCTTGTTGCTTTTCCGATAAGTCATTAAACTTATTTGAATCCATCAAAAAGTACCTCGTCGTGTAAAAATGATTCGTTAATGATAGATAATCTTGGACTTCAAAAAACTTCATGCTGTATATTAAATTAATAGGATTTTCTTGCGCTGTTACAACACCTTGTTGTAATCCCGAATATAGCTCTGAAAATGCCATATTAGATGTTCTAATCCCTGGTAGACTTTCAAATGTATCAAGCATTACTTTACTTTCTAAAAGTCTAATATTAATTCCTTTAAAATCCTCAATTGACTCAATTGGTCGCACAGAGTTAGTGATTTGACGGAATCCTCCATATTGAATTCCTAAATTCTTTAAATTATTTTCTTCAAATTCTTCGTTTAGAGTATCAATTACTTCACTTTCTTCGAGGTTTTCCAAATGTTCTGTACTATCGATAATATACGGCAGATCCCAATAAACAAGCGATGGAATAAAATTAGTGACAATTGCATTAGATGCCAGGCCTATATCAATAGTTCCCATTTGGACTCCTTCTACTAGTTCTCTTTCTTCTCCAAGTTGACTATTAGAATATACGTCAATTTTGATTTCACCGTCACTATATTCTTCCGCTAGTTCTGCAAGTTTAACACTACTTTTATGTGTTACATCATCTTCGGCAAATACATGTCCTAGTTTAAGAGTAACCACAGCCTCTGAATTATTATTAGACTTCTTACTTATTGCTGCATCAGGCTCATTTAATCCACCACATCCTGCTAGAACTAAAATTGTAATTAACATTACAGTTAAACTTATCTTTTTTGATAAATATCTCACTTATAACTCTCCCCTTTTTTATAAGTTATTTAAGCTACAACTTTTATAAAATAGTTGATCAATATATTCCTCTCTTTGCCGATAGATTTGTACTGCCTATTTGTCGACAAAAATGAAATTGAACGTTGTCGTTAGGTTGCATTTGTCCAGTTATATCTAAATGAGTGGAACTAAATCATTGGATTTTATTGGATAACCTATCGCCCCCCTCAACCACGGTGTAAATTGTTTGCCAGGTGGTGTTACTAAACCTAGTATAATCCCTCTATTCAATGTCTGTTGCGGAGAAAAATTAATGCGGTTAGTTTTTTCCAATGAATCCCGGTATTATTACTATCTAATGAGACTTTAAACTTTATTTTCTGCAAAAAAGTGATATGTTTCTTTAGACAGAAAACCAATTTATGATATCTTATTTTTTGGGTTTTCTATAAACTCGATAGAGCAATGTTTACTGGTAATGTATGAAGTCTAAAATATGTAATCGCTCACTTTAAATGGATCTAGATTTAGTTCAGAGTTTCCTTGTGTATATTTTTTTATTTTCATACGACGCCGCTGTACACGCTTTCATTAACTTGGATTGTTCCTCAGGTTTCTACAACATTATGAGAAATCAAAGCAACTAATTGTATTTCAATCGGACATTATTAGGTAATGATGCAACACCAATTGCTACCCGACTTCCAATCCCCATTTCACCTAACCGTTCAAAAAGGTATTCGGATGCATAATCAGCTACGAAAGAATGTGATGTAAATGTGTCCTCTGCATTTATATAAAGGTTCAGATTAAGTATTTTTTCTAACTTCTCTTGTTTTGTTAATGTGTTTTCGGCTGCCAATAATGCATTCTCTGTAGCCTGTCTAACTGAGTCTTTATAAGTTTCAAGTGATTCATTCATCTTAATTTTTCCACTTTGGATTAACTCCCCATTTATTCTTGGGGTCATTCCAGCAATATAAACGATTGATCCGAATCGGGTCGCTAGAAGATACTTCCCTTGAGCTAAGACTTTAGTTTGTTGTTTGTCTCTATTCATTTATGATATTCCTCTACCACTTTAATAAGACGATCGATTGCAGAAACAGCAGATTGATGGTCTTGTGAGAAGTTTATCCGAAAACTATTAGTGAATTGTGATCCAAATTCTGTCCCCGGTGTTACTATGACACTAGCTTTTAGACGGAGAACTTTAACTAATTCTTCTAGAGAGATATCTATATTGGGCAGTTTTGGAAAAAGATAGCTTCCTGCCTCAGTAGGTCTAACCTCAAATCCGGAAGAGAAGCGTAATTTTGATATTAAATCATCTCTAATTGCCTGATGTTGTAGGATTCTTTTATCCATCCAACCCTCTGGTTCGGCAAACCATTTTTTCATTACTGCTTGATTATAACCAGCTGTGCGTAGTGACACTATCGCTTGTAATTTTTCCATCCTATCAATAATCTTAGCTGATCCAAATGCAACACCTAATCTATAGCCACTGAGAGACTCCGTTTTAGAAGGACCCATAATTGTAATTATATTGTCTCTGTCTATAATATTTTGAGCGAATAAATGAACAAACTCTTTTCCATCAAATATTTGACGAGAATATAATTCATCTGCAATAACCATAACATTAAATTTTTGTGCAAGTGTCGCTATATCTCTAATCTCATCTTGTGAATATATTACTCCCGTTGGATTATTAGGATTAGAAAATATAAAAAGTTTAACTCCTGACTTAAATGCATCTTCTAACTGATTTAAATTTATCCCTGCACGTTCTGTCGTTTTGATGTAGTCCAATTCAATAGGAACAATTTCACCTTCGAAAAATTCAACTAACTTTCTGTTTGCGAAGTAGTCTGGAACTACGATTGCAACTTTATCTCCTTTAGTAACGGTAGATCCCATTGCCAAAAATAACGCTCCTTGAGTACCAGGGGTAAGTATAAGGTTTTCATCTGCATTTATCTCTGTCGATACACCAGTGAAGTTCGTTAGCTTTCGTGCTACATCAACTCTAATTGTTTTACTCCCACGGTATTCAGTATAGGCCTGTTCTCCACCAATTCGTACTCCATCATTGAAGGCATCTAATGTATCAGGAATTGGAGTAAAAGCATCGACATCACCGTGCGAAAAATCAACTGGTGTTCCAGTAAGCTGTTTTCCTTTATAATTAACAGCGCTGTCATTATGTCGTACTTCTTGTCCAGGTGCATTCTTAGCACCTAATTTTAAAAACTTTTCATCTAAAGAATCCATACTGCTTTCTCCTTCCTATTAAAAATAATGCCTCTATTGAAGCAATCTAAATCAATCATTAAATATTTTGATAGCCCCCTTATTCATATTTAACAATGAATTTATTCATTTTGAAAAATTAAGTGTTTGCTAATAGTAAGTAGTATAATAACACTAGCTTTGTATATTGTAAAATTAAATTATTAGTGATTTAATACCAATTATATGAATATTAAAAAGATACTTTATTATTTTATACAGACAGTTTTATGACAATAACTTAGTATAAAAACAGCAAAAAACTTCTCTATAAAAAGTTATATAAGTGTTCTAGATGAAAATAAAATTGTGTAATCGCTTCAGTTTGGAAAACCTTAGTGTTTCAAAAAATTATAATGTATAGAGAAAAACATTTGTGAAAAGTGGTCTGTATTTTTATTCTGAACATTTAGTTATTAAAACTCTCTTACTATATCTGTTTTAATCTGTTTTACTAACTTTTACAAGAGAAAATTCAAATTAATGATCTTTTAAAAGTCGATAAAACTGTATTTACATTTAATGATCCTTCTTTACAGTTTTATCTAGAAAGTAAGTACGACAAACTTGTTCAGCAGTTTGCTCCAATAATTTGCTCGCTTTATTCATAGCTTTTTCTAGTGACATTGGCCGATTAATAATACCATGAACACTGATGACACCATATTGATAAAGCGCTTGAATGTTATCCCCCACTGTTCCGGCAAAAATAATTGTAGGGACATTTCTTGTATTTGCTGCTTGAGCAACACCCATAGGAGTCTTACCAAACACGGTTTGAAAATCTACTTGACCTTCACATGTAATCACCAAATCCGCATGATCGAGATGTTCTACAAGATTAGCATATTCAATGACAACATCCACACCTCTTTTTATAGTTGAAGGAAAAAATGCCTGAAGAGAACCACCTAATCCACCCGCAGCCCCGGCGCCCTCCAAGTCATGCAAGCGTTTTCCAGTTAAGTTTTCTACAAGTTCCGCCCAATGAGTAAGATTGTTCTCTAATGTTTGGATCATCTTTTCAGTAGCGCCTTTTTGTGGTCCAAAGACATAGGTTGCACCTTTTGCGCCTAGAAGCGGGTTTTCAACGTCAGAAGCTATTAAAAACTGGCTATCATAAATGCGTTCATCAAAATTATCTAAGTTCACTTTTTGGATTTGATTTAACTCTCCACCACCAAACCCAATTTCTATGTTTGTTTCATCTAAAAGTTGTATGCCTAGAGCTTGCAGCATGCCTGCTCCTCCATCATTTGTAGCTGATCCTCCAAGTGCAATGATAAAATTTCTATAACCTTCATCAAGCGCAGTTTTTATTAATTCACCTGTTCCATATGTTGTAGTTTTAAGAGGGTTGAGCTCGGTATCATTAATTAGGTTCAATCCTGATGCAGTTGCCATTTCAATTATACAAGTTTTCTTATCTCCAAGCACTCCATATTTGGCATTTATTGGTTGACCAAGAGGTCCAGTTACACCCACAGATACTTCGCGCCCATTAGTCGCTGATACGAGTGTATCCATCGTTCCTTCTCCACCATCTGCAACAGGTATTAATACAGTTTCAGCTTCGGGAAATGCATTTTTTACGCCTTTCTCTATCGAAAATGCCGCTTCAATAGCTGTAATACTACCTTTAAGTGAATCTGGGGCTATTATTATTTTTATTTTGTTCTCCTCCAATCCAGGCTACACTTATAATGGAATTTAAAAATAAATTAATTATATACATTCTGCTATGGGCTTATCCATTTTATATGACTATTTATTATACATTTTAATAGTAGATAAGAACTGTTCTTGTTTTTTCCATAATAATTGGGCTTCGTTAATTTCGACTCTTTCAAATTGGATCAATTCACCTGGCTTTTGTTGTGCAAGGTACGGAATATCTACACCTATAACTACCCCAATTTTCGTATAACCTCCAGTCATTTGACAATCTGCCATTAACACAATAGGTTGTCCATTACCTGGTACTTGTATGGAACCAGCAGTAATATAGTCTGAGATAATATCTGGAGCTGATTCATGTGGTATTTTTGGTCCTTTCAGCCGATAGCCCATACGATCAGACTCACTTAAAATTTCATATATATCTGAACTAAATTGATGAATTACTTCCGCTGCAAATGAGTTAGCTTGTGGCCCTAATACAAATCTTATTTTCCTTTTTTCTCCATAATTAGGCGTATATTTGGGAGGTATAACTCTCCCTAATACAGAATCAAGATGTTGTCCTGATTCTTTAACCGAAATTGCATCTCCAGCTTTTAACGCCCTACCTTCAAATCCACCAAAATCTCCCCGTATGAATGTTGACCGACTACCCATAACAATAGGAACATTTATTCCCCCGGCAATAGCCAAATAAGAGCGGCAACCTTCTTTTGCCATTCCAAAACTAAGTACATCTCCTTCGAATATTGAGATAGAACGCCATAAAGGCACTTCTTTTCCATTAATTTTAGGTGTGAGATTTGCTCCAGTTATAGCAATTACCCCATCTTGAATAAATTGTAGAACAGGACCCATTAATGTTATTTCAATTGCAGCTTCTCCTTCATCATTACCTACCAATATATTTGCTAATCTTAATGATAAACTATCCATCGCCCCACAAGATGAAATCCCGTACTTTTGGTAAGACATTCTTCCTGTATCTTGAATGGTCGTTAACATACCCGATTTTTTTACCACTAAGAATTCCATCTTTTAGTCCACTCACTTTGCATATTTTCATCCCAATTCTCCATTACTTCTTTACTGATTGGTTCAAACTTAATAAAATCTCCTGCTACAAATGGACTAGGAGGATTTTGTTCAGGCTTAAAAGTATCAAATGGAGTTCGACCGATAATATGCCATCCACTTGGAGATTCGAGTGATACGATAATCGTTTGTTCATTAGCAATAACGATAGAACCTTTTTCGATTTTGATACGAGGACTGCTACGTCGCTTCAGTGACAATTTCTTATCAAGGTCACCACAATAAGGAAAACTGCCAATAACACCTAGCATATAAATATAATATAAATTGGAAGAATGCAATCGAATCAATTCAGACGTTGTTAACCCTGTTTTCTCTGATACATATTCTAGATCTGGACCGTACTCCTCACCATAAAATACAGGTATATGAACTATTTTATCTGTTTTCGTTATCGTTTCTTTTTCTGTCTTAATGTTCACATTTAATTTTTGTAACTCGGAAAGTATTTCATCATAACTTAATTTAAGTGGATTGTATCGAATCGCTATACTACAAAAAGTAGGGATTATTTGAGTAACTCCCTGAATATCCGCATCTTTAATAAGTTCCGCAAATGACAATAAGTTCTGACTTAATTCAATCGACACTTTCTTTTCATATTGAACGATAACTACTTGGTCTCCAAGTGGAAAATATTGTGGATAAGTATCCTTACTTATTAAAGCTTTTTCTATTGTATTACTATTCATTTTACTCAACGCGGGTAAACCTTCTTTCATAATGGAATTTCGTAAAATACAATATCACTTTAGTTACTAATCGATACAAACATATCTTGTTTCATATAGCTTACTAGAATTATATATTAGTTAGAATAGCACTATGGTCGTACAACATTCTGTGGATTCTTAACCAAAAAGGAGGTAACGTTATCAACCGCCATATTTAAAAGGCGGCTACGCGCTTCCTTCGTTGCCCAGGATATGTGAGGTGTGATGATACAATTCTTAGCACTTAATAAAGGATTTGTATCTAATGGTGGTTCTACATCTAATACGTCCAATCCCGCACCAGCAATAACGCCTGCATTAAGAGCGTCAGCTAAATCCTTATTATTAACAAGTTTTCCTCTCGATGTATTAATAAGAATAGCAGAATCTTTCATCATCGATAATTTTTTTGAATTTATCATTTCTTCCGTCTCAGAAGTTAATGGACAATGTAAACTGACAATATCCGACTTTCTCATCAATTCTGAAAGTTCCGCCCATTGGAGGCCCGGTAAATCAATGTCACGAGGGTTATGATCATATGCCAATATTCGCATGCCAAAAGCTGAGGCAATCTTAGTGACTTGTAGTCCAATTCGGCCAAATCCAACTACCCCAATCGTTTTATCAGCCAATTCAATAAGTGGATAGTTCCAAAAACACCAATCAGGATTTCTTCCCCAGGCTCCTTCCCTAACAGCCTCACTATGTCGCTGTGTATGATGACAATGTTCAAGCACTAATGCAAATACCATTTGGGCGACTGAATTTGTACCGTAAGTAGGTATATTTGTTACAGTAATCCCCAATTCTACTGCCGCTTGAATATCTACAACATCAAAACCCGTGGCTAATACTCCGATATACTTCAGATTAGGTAAGCTTTCTAGTGTTTCTTTACTTAATCGAGTTTTATTTGTTAAAATAATTTCTGCATTTACTGACCTTTCCAATACAAGCTCTTCTGGCGTCCTATCGTAAATATCAACTTCTCCAACTTGCTCCAATTTACTCCAACTTAAATCACCAGGGTTTAGTGTAAACCCATCCAAAATACAAATATTAATATGAATCAATCCTCTCATTATTTATCATGTTCGATATTTTATAATATTAACCTTTGATTATTACTATTTAAAAGCCTATTATCTACTAACTTACTTATCGGAATCCCCACAGTGTTCAAGATTAATTGTAAAACGGAATGCATTATAATATAATTTAATCATTCAGATACTTGGAGGTGCACATCATTTGAATAATTTAGGAATTGAAGCTTTTCTTTCCGTTGTACATCATGGTAGCTTAACCGATGCTGCCAATTCTTTATATCTTTCTCAATCAACATTAAGTCATCGTCTTGCGCAACTAGAGCGAGAAGTGGGTATGACTTTGATTGATCGTGGGCGTGGGATGAGAACGCTCTCTTTAACTTCAGATGGTCAGGAATTTTTAACTATTGCTAAGAGATGGTCAGATCTTGTACATGAAACTACTCAGATTCGTACCCGTAAACAAAATATGACTCTATCGATTGGTTCAGTTGATAGTATTCAAAACTATGTGTTACCTCCTGTTTTTGAATTATTAACTACCCATTCGAAAAAAATTGACATTCGAATCCGTACTCAACAATCATCTGAACTCTATCTACTATTAGAGCGCGGTGAAATAGACATCGCTTTTTCCCATCTTGAACAACCAATGCCCAATATGATTATTAAAAAATTTTACAGTGAAAAAATGGTAGTTATAAGTAAAGGTAAATTATTATCAAATGGTAAGATATTAAAAGATAAAGAATTAGATACCTCATATCAATTATATTTTGATTGGAACACATCCTTTAAAGCCTGGTATGACGGATGGATAGGCGATCGAAATTATCCAACTGTTCATTTAGACACAGCACAATTACTCCTTACATTTATGGATAATGACAAAAAGTGGGCAATAATTCCACTATCAATGGCAAAGAAGCTTGAATCTACAGGTGAATTTTTGATTTACTATTTAGAAGATCCACCACCGGAACGAGTATGCTATCAAATCCGCTCTCGTAACCCTAGAGCTAGTGCTGTCGAAAGCCTGAAATTACTTGATAATTGTATAAACTCAGTAATTATTTAAAGTTACATTCAATATTTCGTATTAATTCGAGTTATTTTAAATACGTTTAAGAATCTCCCATTATTTGTCCATAGTCGCAGTTTTTTTAATGAATAGTTATAGTACTCTTGCATTCCTTTATCCCAGTATGCAAGGGTACAAAAAACTAGAATGTACCATCCTCCTCCCATTCAACTCATAATCATAGCCAATCTTCTAATTTCTTAACTTCTATCCCTTCTTCAAGTAAAGCTTGTTTTACTTTTTTGGCCAATAATACGGAGCCTTCCGTATCACCATGAACACATAAAGTATGTCCATTAACCTCGATATCCTTACCAGTAATAGTTTGGACCTTTCCTTCAACCGCCATACGGACACAACGGGCGACAACCTCATCTTGATCATAAATTACAGCATTCGGTTCTATACGGGAAACTAATGTGCCATCCTCTTTGTATGATCTGTCTGCAAACATCTGAATAGCAATTTTCAAACCATTTTCTTGCGCAACAGTTGCTAATTGACCTGGCTCCGTCATTACAATAAGCGAAGGATCAAACAACATTACTGCTTCTGCTATGGCTTCAGCATAATTACGATTATTAACAGAAAGATTCCCCAATCGACCATGTGGTGAAATATGCTGTAATCGGTAATTCGAGCTTCTAACAAACGCACTAAGCGCACCCAATTGATATAAAACATCTGTCGTTACTTCCCATGGAGTCAAATCCATATCCCTACGACCAAAACCATTCAGATCAGGAAAAGATGGGTGAGCTCCAATACCAACACCATTTTCAATTGCCTTCTCTACCGTTGAAGCCATTATACGTGGATCCCCCGCATGAAACCCGCAAGCAATATTAGCAGAACTTACCACTTTTAATAGGTTCTTATCGTCAGCTATTGTATAGGCACCAAACCCTTCACCCATATCAGAATTAATATCAATAAATGACCGCATCATTCTCACTCCCGCAATAGATTAACTAGTATGAATATATTTACATTAATCATACTTGATGAATATAATATTGTAAAATAGGTTTATTTGAATTATAAAAACAGTTTTATGAATATTAATTTATTTAAGCATTTTGTAAAATAGCTACTATAACAATGACTTTGTATAACGCTTCTTTTACCCAAGATAGATATTATTACAGATAAGAATTATACAACCCTCTTTGTTTTATCGCAAACACCTTCCCAAAACCATTTTCTAAATATCAACTTTATCGATTTTATATGCCACATTATTTCATTTTACAAATATTCCTTCTAACCTTATATTCAGTTTAAGAGAAAATATTAAAAAGGAAGTGTTTTATCATGCTCAATACCGCCAGCCGTTTGGAATCAGTTGGATTTTCAAACATTCGTAAGATTTACGAAAAGGCTAATCAAGTAAAGTCTCAAGGATTAGATGTATATAATTTAATATTGGGAGAACCCGATTTCCCTACACCAAAATTAATTACAGCATCTGGAATTAGTTCTATCAATAAAGGAGAAACACATTACACTTCAAATTTTGGCTTAATAGAACTTCGTAAAGCAATTGCACAGAAGTTAAAAACTGAAAATAATTTAAACGCTTCCCCTGAGGAAATTTTAGTTACGACTGGGGCTACCGAAGCAGTTTTTGCTTCAATAGTTGGAATACTCAATCCTGGAGAGGAAGCCTTAGTCCCTGCACCATCGTGGCCGCATTATGAAGCATGCTGTAACTTGGCTGGAGGCACGCCTATAAATTTTCCAATTAACTTTGAAAACAGTTCATTTACAATTAATTCGGATGAAATAGAGAAACGCATTACTGACAGAACACGTTTAATTATTCTTAACTCTCCTAGTAATCCTACTGGTATGATGTTAGACTACGAAAGTTTATTACAAATTTCGCAAATTGCAATCAAACATAATCTAATAGTTATCTCTGATGAAATTTATGAAAAAATTACTTATGACGAAGAGAAACATATAAGTATTGGATCATTACCTGGTATGTATGAAAGAACGATTACAATAAATGGTCTCTCAAAAGCTTACGCCATGACTGGATGGAGAGTTGGTTATCTACATGCTGCAGAGCCATTATTTAATGGACTAGTAAGACTTCATCAATATAATGTAACGTGTCTACCAGCCTTTAGCCAACATGCAGCAACTACTGCAATTCTAGAAGCACATAAAGAAGTTGAAGAAATGAGGCTCATATTTAATCAACGTAGAGATTTATTAGTTAATCTTCTAAATCAATCTGACTTTTTCAATATTAAATGCCCTAAAGGTGCATTTTACCTATTTATTAATATTGAATCTTCAGGTAAATCTTCTGATGAATTTGTATTAGACTTATTAGAAAAGACTGGAGTAGCCGTTGTTCCTGGTACAGCCTTTGGGGACTTTGGCAGTGGATTTGTAAGAATCTCTTATGCTGCTAAAAATGAAGCGCTAATTCAATCCGCAGAGAAAATTATTTCTTATTTAAACACCAGTATTTAAATAATAGACTAATTACAATTGAATTTTTATTAAAATTTGAAAGGAAGTAATAAAATGACTGTTTCAGATATAAGAATTATAAGAGACTTCGAAAGGTTGCCAAAGGAACTACTCGATGAATATAAAGATTTAGCTGCAGCAAATATTGGAGATGTTATGGGTCGCTTTCGATCAATGGACTATACTGTTAAATCAATGAACAAGCTGGGAGTACATTTAGTAGGAAGTGCACTTACCATTCGTATTCATCCTACCGATAACTTAATGGTTCATAAAGCAATAGACTTAGCGCGACCTGGTGATGTACTTGTTATTGATGCGTTTGGTGGGAAGGAAAATGCAATTATTGGAGAACTCATTTCTCACTATGCCAAAATTAAAGGTATTGCCGGAATAGTAACAAGTTCACCTATTCGAGATGTACATGCAATTTACAATATGGACTTCCCTGTATTTGCACGAGGAGCAACACCACGTGGGCCTTTGAAAGAAGGTTCGGGTGAAATTAATACGATTATCAGTTGTGGCACAGTACCTGTTAATCCTGGGGATATAATCGTTGGAGATGATGATGGGGTGGTCGTAGTACCAAAAGAAGATGCCGTGGATGTATTAGAGCAAACAAAGTTAATTCAAGAAAAAGAAAAGTCAATTATAGATAAGATGTGCAAAACAGGAAACTGGGAACGTAAATGGGTAGATGAAATATTACAACAAAAAGGCTATTCCTCTCAATAAAAAAGCCCTACAAGACGTTGCGTTTCTTATAACAATCAATCTTTAACAAAATGAATTTCCCTCTGTAATAAACGTCCGGATTCACCACAGAGGGAAACTACCTTTTGAACCTTTTTCTCATTCCTATCCCAACGTTTTTCCTATCATTTACTTCAACATTCGTCTCTACATATCATTAACCGCAATCTTTTTCTTACTGCTAGTCCCAATCCTTTTACTGCATCGGCTGTCACGTATTCAAGTTCCATAATTTCTTTAACTGTCAAATCCGTAATTACAAATACGTTACCCACTTCCACTGATTGTTAATTAACTAACTGCGGATTTCTTGATCGTCATTTTCAACGTTTCTAGGCGCATTTTTGATTCGTAAAATTTCTTATCAAAAACAATACATGATCCCTTAACATGATGACATTGGCACTTTTGGCTTTTTCCAATTTCTTCGCCTAAAATCTCACTCCCCGGATAAACATGCAGCTAATGTAGACCAAAATATTTTGTCTTGACTGCTACCACCTGCATTCCAGGTGTATGAACTCCTACCTTCAATAAAGACTACGATTTACTACAATCAAAAAAAGATAGCTCCTGTTGAATGCAGAAATTATCTTTTTTAAGCTACATATTATTACAATGCTATTGACAAGAAAGAGATTTAGCCTTTCACAATTACTTTTTTCTTTTTTGTTAAATCACTTAATAAATTTTAAACTACAAAAAATAAGATCATCCTTCGGTACGTTTTTAGCGTCACAATAACCAAAACCTCTTCATGACTTGAATACTGAGTTAACATACCAACGGGCATACTCAAAACTGTCATAATAACTAATAGGCTACTCGAAATTAACCTACTCTCATGCCACAAATATCGCAGTTTATAATTACCATTCTGCTATTGATCCATCTTCATGACGCCACACTGGATTTTTCCATGAATGGCCTTCCTTTGCTTTTTTCTTAACAAATTCTTCATCAATTTCAATTCCAAGACCAGGCTTTTCAGGAATGTTAAGATAACCTTCTTCATATTGAAAATCTGAAGGATCTTGTAAGTAATCAAGTAAGTCATTGCCTTTATTGTAATGTATACCAAGGCTTTGTTCTTGTATGAATGCATTATATGAAGTAGCGTCAACTTGCAAACATGCTGCCAATGCAATTGGTCCTAGTGGACAATGCGGTGCAAGTGCTATATCATATGCTTCCGCCATGGATGCTATTTTTTTACACTCTGTTATACCACCAGCATGAGATAAGTCAGGTTGGATAATATCAACATATCCCGAAGAGAGTATATGTTTAAAATCCCATCTTGAATACATCCTCTCCCCAGTTGCAATTGGAGTACTTGTAAATTGTGCAATCTCTTTTAATGCTTCATTATTCTCGGGTAAAATCGGTTCTTCAATAAACATAGGTTTAAAAGGTTCTAATTCTTTTATCAAAACTTTTGCCATAGGTTTGTGTACACGACCATGAAAATCGATTGCAATATCAATACTATAGCCAAACTTTTCCCGAAGAGTTGCAACTCTATTTATCACTTGTTCTATCTTAAAATAAGAATCTATAATTTGTAATTCTTCTGTAGCATTCATTTTTATTGCAGAGAAACCCTTGTCTACAACAGCTTCAACAGCTTCAATTAATTGATCTGGCCTATCACCGCCGACCCATGAATAAGCACGTATTTTATCACGACACTTTCCACCTAAAAGTTGATATATTGGAGTCTCGTAATACTTACCTTTAATGTCCCATAACGCTTGATCGATACCAGATATGGCACTCATCAAAAATGGTCCTCCACGATAAAAGTTTCCACGATAGAGCATGTTCCAGTGATCTTCTATGCGTAATGGGTCTTTTCCCTTTAACATTGTCATTAATTCATGGATGCACGCTGCAACAGTATCTGCTTTCCCCTCTATTACTGGTTCACCCCAGCCATATATTTCATTATCAGTTTCAATTTTTAGAAATAACCAACGGGGAGGAACCTTATATAATTTGTAGTTTAGTATCTTCATTACATTATACCCTCCTTTGAAAAGTAATCATCTATCTGTAAATGTCCATTAAATAAGGAATCAACCCATAAAGTAGCAGCTCCAATCACATCAGCCTTATCACCTAAATCAGATGTTTCAATTTTTAAGTTTTTTGTATTCGTTTTTAATGCGGTTTTATTAACAGTGTCTTTCAATGGAATTGTAATAAACTCTTCACCTACAAGTACACTTCCAGTCAGTATAATTTGCTGTGGATTAAACAGGTTTACTAGTGAAGAAACTCCCACACCTAGATAACGTCCTGCCTCTTCTAACGTTTGTATAGAAAGCTGATCTTCTTTTGTTGCTGCAACATAAATATCTTTTAATGAAATGCCATTATCCATTAAACTAACTAGCACACTATTAAACCCTTGTTTTAACTTTTTATTTATACCATTTAATAATGCGTTTTCATTCACTAAAGTTTCGAGACATCCGAAATTTCCACAAGAACACTTTGGACCATTCTCACTAACAGTTAAATGCCCAATTTGGCCTCCTCCATAATTAGTACCATGAAAAAGGTTTCCAGAAACCATAATTCCCGATCCAACACCGTAATCGACATTCATAACAATAAATGAATCTGAATTGATACATTTACCAAACCATCGTTCTGCTAATGTTAAAACATTACAATCATTATCTACCAAAACGGGAAGATTTAATTTGTCTTCAAGAATTTCACTTAAAGGAATGTGTTCCCAGCCCAAATGAGGTGGATAAATAGCAACTCCATTAATAGGATCAACAATTCCATGCATACCAACACCAATACCTAGAATCTTACTCTGGTTTATTCCTGATTCGGCTATAACCTTCTGAACTAAATTACTTACTTTATCAAGGACATAAGCTGGTTCATGATTTGTAGGCAGTGGTATTGATAAGTAATGTTGTATATCTCCATTTAAATTAATAATGACACATTTAATAGATTCGGACTGAATTGTAACCCCAATAATGTACAATGCATTTGAATTTAATTTATATTTAATAGGGAAACGTCCTCTTTTAATCGGAGCTTGCCCTAATAAACTAATTAAATTATACTCTTCCAATTCATTAATAATACTGGTTACAGAAGGAAGACTTAGCTTTGTTATTTTTGATAAGTCTGTTTTAGATAACGATCCCCTTTCCTTCAAAATACGTAAGATTAAAAACAAATTAGACTGGCGCATTTTTTCCTTATCCATTTTTTTATTTCTTATCATGGTATCACTCTTTCATAAAAGTAAATAAAATAATTAATCTTTAATAATTTGACATTAATATATAATTCGATTTAATACTGTAATAATAACATTTCCCCCTTAATAATTCCATTAAAATATTGAAATATAATATTTTATCCAAAAAATACATTGATTTAGTAAAGTGAACTTAGTATAATATATATCAACATCTGATAAAACGCTTACAGATTGATTTTTTAAAAGATTCATATAAAAAGGGGGTGTTCATTAAGATTCTTTGCTGTTCTATAAATCAAATAAGGGGGAGAAGGATGGAAAATTTAGTAAAGTTAAAAAAGTACGCTGTTTTACTCATGGTTGCTTTATTATTAATTGCCTGCAGTAGTAAAGATACACAAACAACGAAGGGCAAAGAAGATGTTGTTACCCTAACATTTGCAAATTGGGTATCCGCCGAAGAAGCAACTGCAGAGGGAATAGAAAAAGTAATTGCTTCTTTTGAAGAAGAACATCCAAATGTAAAAATTGAGAACATGCCTATTCCATTTGATCAAATGAGACAACAATTATTAACAATGACATCCGGAGGTAATCCTCCTGATATTGCCATGTTAAACGGGCCATGGTCTCAAGAATTAGGTGCTCAAGGAGCATTATTAGATTTATCTTCACTTGCTCCTGATGAATACTTAGAAGACAACTGGGAGGGGGGACTAGAAGCCGGCGAATACGAAGATGCATTATATGCAGTTCCTTTTTCGTTAACTCCACATGCCTTTTGGTATAACAAGAAATTAATGGAAGAGGCAGGATTGGATCCAGATAACCCACCTAAAACTTTAGAAGAACTTAACGATGCAATGGAAAAGATTAAACATGAATTAGGTTCCGAAGGTGTATACCCAATAGGTATTGATACTACTTTAATTGATTACGCTTTAGTGCAATTTTGGCCATGGTTATATGCACATGGTGCTGAGCCACTTTATAATAATGAGGTTAATTTCAATTCAGACGAAGTTAAAAATTCATTGGAATGGTTAAGGCAAGTTGTAGACAATGATTACACACCGGTTGGTCAACAAATTAAAGAGCTGAGAGAATTAACTGCTAAAGACAAAATGGTATTCAGAATTGATGGACCATATTTAAAGGGGATTATAGAAAGCTTAAACCCAGATTATTCTGGAGATGCATTTTATGAAAACTTTGGGGTTACGACGATTCCAGTTGGTGTGAATGACGAATCAAAAACATTGGCTGATATTCATCAATTAGGAATTTCTGCTGGAAGTAAGCATCAAGAACTAGCATGGGAGTTTATTGAATTTCTAGTCACTAGTGAAGTTTCAACAAACGAATATCAAATTCCTTCTGGAGTTATTCCTGCTCTGAAATCCACACAAAGCGAAATATCGGATCCTATTACTGAGGCTTATTATAATGAAGTATTTGATACTATGGTTGGAGGTCCTTACGGTCCTGAGTATGGTCAAGCTCAACAAGTCATTATTGAGGCAATGCAAAAAGCAAGCCTTTCAGAAGATTCGATAGATGATATTGTGGATACAGCTAACAAATCTTTAGAAGAAATTTTGAACAATTAATTATAAGGGGAGCTGCCTAATGGCAGCTCTGAATTATTAGAGGGGAGGCAACGAAACATGAAGAATAATAGTTTATTGAATTTCATTTGGAATACTAAAACTTTTGGTGAGTATGCAAGTAAAAGGAGAAGAGGAGAAGCATTATTTGCAATTGCTTTGATTACTCCAGCCATCCTCCTTTTAGGATTAGTTATTTTTTATCCTTTAGTGCAAGCGCTATTACTTAGTTTTCAAAAAGCAAATTTAATTACTTTAAACCAATCTACTTTTATAGGTTTGGATAATTTTAAAAAGTTAATTTTTGATCCTGTATTTTGGATTTCTTTAAAAAACACCATTGTCTTTGTAGGGTGTTCAGTCATTGTAGGGTTAATAGTTGGTACCTTGTTGGCTCTTCTATTAAACGAAAACATTCCGTTTAGAAACTTTTTTAGAGGACTAGCATTAATTCCTTGGGTAGTCCCTGGTGTAGTAGTTGGGTTATTAGCTTTGTATATGTTTAACTCACAAGTAGGAATTATTAACTGGGCATTAAATTATCTAGGATTAACAAATGGTTTAATGGATTGGTTTGGTTCACAGAAAAATTCATTATGGGCTATCATCATTTCCAATACATGGAATCAAGTCCCTTTCTATATGTTAATGATTCTTGCCGGTTTACAAACTGTTCCTCAAGATCAGTACGAGGCAGCATCAATTGATGGTGCTTCATCATTTGAAAAGTTTTTCTTTGTAACCTTTCCTAACATTCGTGGAGTGCTATTAATTGTAACTTGTTTGATGGTTATTTGGAATTTTAATAATTTTGATTTAGTCTGGACGACCACACAAGGAGGACCTTTAAACAGCACTATGCTCCTGTCAGTTTATGTATATCGTAATGCGTTTGTGGGATTAGATGTAGGATATGCTGCTGCAATTGGTTTGGTTTGGTTAGTTTTACTACTTTTATTTTCAACGATTTACATAAGAGCCATGAGAGGTGATGAAAAATGAACAAAATAAAAAGGAAGAAAAAGTATTTACTCTTTGCTCTTTTAATAATAATGCTTCTTTTTATACTATTACCTATCTATTGGATGTTATCAACTTCCATTAAGCCTAATACGGAGTCTTTTAAAGTACCTCCAGAAATTATCCCAACAACACCTACTCTGGAGAATTTCATCAATCAATTAAAAGATAGAACAGGATTTTTAACATACTTTGTAAACTCCATAATTGTCTCATTAGGTACTACTATACTAAGTATTATTACTGCAATATTAGCAGGATATGCAATTAGCAGATTACGATTCCCAGGAAAAGATAAATTATTTATTCTAATTCTTGTATCTCAAATGTTTCCACAATCTTTAATGATTGTAGGTATTTATACGTTTTTTATGAAATTGAATTTATTAGATTCCTATTTGGGATTAATTTTAGCTTTTACATCTTTTTCATTACCTTTTGCAATTTGGATGATGTCAGGTTTCTTTGAAACAATCCCATTTGAATTGGAAGAGGCCGCCATGATTGATGGGTCAAGTAGATTTAAAACGTTATGGAAAGTAATCCTTCCATTGACTAGCCCCGGTATTGTAGCAGTTGGAGTGTATTCCTTTTTAAATTCATGGAATAATTTACTATTCGCTTTAAGCCTTACAAGTAGTCAGGATATGAGGACCGTTCCGCCTGGTTTCTTACTTACGTATGTTGGAGAATTTCAATACTACTGGTCAGATGCGATGGCAGGTTCCATTATAATCACATTGCCGATGGTAGCAGTTTTTATACTATTACAACGATATTTAGTACAAGGAATGACTGCGGGTGCAGTTAAGTAAATAATACTCAATAAAGGAAGGAATCTTATATGATATTGGATAATTTTGTTTCAATTATAACTGGAGCAAGTCGAGGAATTGGGAAAGGGATTGCGAAAGAATTTGCAAAAAATGGAGCTACTGTGATTATTACAGACGTGGATATCGATGAAGGAAAACGGGTAGAAAGAGAAATTAGTGAAAAAGGCGGTAACTCTTATTTTATTAAAACTGATGTAACTTCCGATAGTGACATAAAAAACATGGTTGAAGAAGTAATGGATCAATATGGGAAAATAGACACTCTAATAAATAATGCAGGTATAACTGTCTTTAAACCTTTGATTGAAACTAGTCTAGATGATTGGAACCAAGTAATAAACACTGATTTAAGAGGTGTGTTTTTATGTAGTAAATATGTTGCAGAAAAAATGGTCGAAAAGCAATCTGGATCAATCATTAATATTTCATCAAACCATGCGATTGCAACTTTACCAGATTCAGAGATATATGCCGCAGCAAAGGCCGGTGTAATTGGATTCAGTAAAAGTATGGCTTTAAGTTTAGGAGAGAAAGGGATTCGTGTCAATACTATTTGTCCTGGTTTTACCGATACCACTCATTATCAAACATGGCTAAACCAATATAAGGATCCTGCAAAAGTAGAACAAGAAGTAATTGGATTACACGCTACTAAACGAATAAATAATGCGAGTGATGTTGCAAAGTTATGCATTTATCTTGCTTCAGAACACTCTATCCAGGTAACAGGTGCAGATATCGTTATTGATGGGGGTGTCAGTTCGAGACTATACAACTCTAAAATATGCTGACTTTAGTTTAATTCAATAGAGATAAGGATGATATCATATGGATGTAATAACGTTAGGAGAATCAATGGTACTGTTTACTCCTGACTCAATGGGGTTAATGCGACATTCTTCCAGCTTTACAAGAAAAGTAGCTGGCGCTGAATCTAATGTTGCAATTGGGCTATCTAGATTAGGACATCAGGTAGGTTGGATTAGCAAGGTAGGAAAAGATGAATTTGGAAAAACCATTCTATCTTTTATTAGAGGAGAAGGTGTTGATACAAGTCATGTTATAGAAGATGAAACTAGACCGACTGGAGTCTTTTTTAAAGAATTAACCAGTGCTCATAATGTGCAAATATATTATTACCGTAACCATTCTGCAGCAAGTTATATGAAGCCAGAGGAACTTAATGAGGAATATATAGGGAACTCCAAGTTTTTACACATAACGGGTATTACACCTGCCTTAAGTACTGATTGTTATTCTACTGTCATGACAGCAATAGAAATCGCCAAGAGTCGCGGGGTAAAAGTATCTTTTGACCCCAATATAAGAAAAAAGCTATGGTCGGATAAAAAAGCAAAAGAAACTTTATTAGAAATTGCTTGTAAGTCAGATATTGTCATGCCTAGTGTTTCAGAGGCACAGTTTTTACTTGAAACCAATGATATACAAAAACAAGGTGATTCATTGCTTAATAAAGGTCCTTCTATTGTTATTATTAAAAATAGTTCGAAAGGAACTTACTATTTCACTAATACGGAAAAAGGATTTACCCAAAATTTCTCTGTTGAGGAAGTTGATCCGGTTGGAGCCGGAGATGCTTTTGCAGCAGGATTTCTTTCAGGATTGTTGAATAAATTTTCAATTAAAAAAGCTGTTGAAAGAGGTAACGCAATGGGTGCCTTGGCTGTAACTGTTTCAGGCGATGTGGAGGGATTACCTGAGGAAGAACAATTGAACTATTTTATAAGTAATTCCAATAAAGATGATATCATTCGATAAGGAGAATGTAATATGGGAGTAATACAAGCTTTAAACGAATCAGGAGTTGTTGCCATTATTCGAGGATTGCAGCCTAATTATATATATAGTGTGGTAGAAGCTTTAAAAAAAGGTGGTGTTAGAGCCATTGAAGTCACAGTCGACACGCCAAATGTCTGTGAAGTAGTTGAAAAACTAAGATCGTTACATACAAATGATTTATCTATTGGTGCTGGCACAGTATTGAATTCTAGAATGGCGGAGGAGGTTATTGAAGCTGGTGCACAATTTATTTTATCTCCGAATGTAAATAAAAAGGTGATAGAAACTACTAAACAACATGATATAATATCTATCCCTGGTGCATTTACACCATCGGAAATAGTTGAAGCTCATCAATATGGCGCAGATGTTATTAAGCTCTTCCCAGCTCATATATTAGGTACTAAGTTCATCAAATCGATTCGCGACCCACTGCCAAATATTCCACTTTTACCTACTGGGGGGATTAATAGTGTGAATGCAACAGAATTTATAAACCTCGGCGTATTAGGTGTCGGCGTTGGAGGTTCGCTTGTATTTAAGCAAAGGACATACGGTACAGACGATTTATTAAGGATACAAGAAAATGCTTCTTCTATTGTTACTAATATAAAGGAAGCTAGAAAGGAACATAAAAATGAGTGAAGTAACGGAGGTTGTTCAGGAAAAAGCACTATTAGGAGAAGGTCCCTGTTGGGATGAAATAAACCAATATTTGTTATGGACAGATATATTGGCGAAAAAAATTCATATTTATCATCCTGAAACGAATAAAAACAGAAGTTTTGAAATCGGACAATATGTTGGTGCTATTTCAGTTTGTAGTAACGGCGATTTGTTGCTAGCAACGGAAAAAGGATTTCAATTTTTCCAAATTAACACAAGAAAATTAACTCCTATCCATGATCCCGAAAAAAATATTTCTACAAACAGATTTAATGATGGTAAGTGTGATCCAAGAGGGAGATTTTGGGCTGGAACTATGGGAATGAATCCGATTCAACCAACAGGTAGTTTATATCGATTAGATAACGATTTTACTGTTAATAAAATGATCGACAATGTTACTATCTCGAATGGAATAGCATGGGATGAATCAAGGGAAAAAATGTACTTTATTGATACGCCAACAAAAAAGATTACAAGTTTCGATTTTGATATAAATACTGGTGATATAAGTGGTAAGAAAGATATCATAAACTTTCCTTCAAAGTTTGGAGATCCCGATGGAATGACAATTGATAAAGAAGGTATGCTGTGGATTGCTGGTTGGGGAGCAGGGAAAGTTACAAGATGGAACCCTAAAGATGGATCACTTCTTGCGGAAATTAATGTTCCCGCAAAATATGTTACTTCTTGTACCTTCGGAGGAAAGAATCTAGATATTCTCTATATCACTACTGCACGAATTGGAATGAGTGAAGAGGAACTGAATAATCAACCGCTTGCGGGGAGTATATTCAGTATAAAGACAAATACAAAAGGATTGCCTTCACATAAATTTAAAATCAAATAAATGCATCATTTTTAAATTAGATTTATCCATTAAAGTCTATAGGAAAGGAGTTAACCATTGACTTATACTGCATACCGTACAAAAGAAAAAATTGTAGTTGACGGAAAATTAAACGAAAAGGCATGGGCTTTAGCTCCTAAATCCCCTCGCTTTGTTGATATCATCAACGGAGAGCCCGCATTATACGATACGAAAGTAGCTGTATTATGGGATGATGAATATTTATACGTTGGTTATTGGGTAGAAGAACCTTATGTATTAGCTACTTTAAAAAAACGAGATGAATTGCTATTCAATGAAAACAATGTCGAGCTATTTATTGATGGTGGCAACACGTATTATGAATTTGAAATTAATGCTTTAAACACTATATATGAAATATTTTTCATTTGGAAAGATGCCTACAAACAAGGTGGAAAATTTGATGTACCAGAATTTAATGTGCATGAAAGAGATGCATATACATTTGGCGGAAACCATGACCGTATTTCTAAACATTTCTGGGACGGTACGCATCCAAGAGGATTAAGATGGGCATTTAGAGACTGGGACTTCCCAGGTTTAAAAACGGCAGTCCATATAGATGGAAAAGTAAACGATAATACACATATTGATAAAGGATGGACAGTCGAATTAGCATTCCCCTGGGAAGGTATGAAGTGGTTAGCAAATGGACGTTCCTTACCTCCACAAGAAGGAGACGAATGGAAATTCCAATTTGCACGATACGAAAAATTAATTTCATTAGAGAAAAATGTTGGATGGGCTTGGGATCCAACTGGTTCCGATGATAACCATAAGCCGGAAAAATTTACGCCCGTGACATTCTCTAAAAAATTTGTTGAAGAACTTTAATACTACCGTTTAAAACCCTGAATTGGCAGTTACGTAACTGCCAATTCAGGGTTTGTTATTAAAATTTTAACTGTTTCTTTTATTTTTACCATCACTGCATCTTTCAAATCAGCTTGGGCTTGCTATGACATGTTTTTAGTTTTACTTAATCTTCGTAATTGATTTTCGCAAGAATTAAGTCATCTAAATGTTTACAATTCCATAAAACATTATGGAACCCTTTTTCGCCGCCATGTAAATGGTGGAAACCTCAATTTTGATCTAATCTATATTCGAAGTTTTTAATTTGAACCGACGCGTTCTTAATTCTTCCTGCAACCCTTCCGATTATTGCCCTTAAATAAAATGGGGTTGTTTTATAATTGTTGTAGTCTTGATAACGCAATACAATGTTTCCTTTAACCAAATCTATCTGGTACCAAAATTTTCGTAATGATACCTCCAAAGTTTAAAAAACTGACACTCCTAGAATGACTAGTTAATGTGAATCATGCCATTTATTATTGATTTTTTCCTTTTTTATTTTCAACATCGTTTATCTGCTCACTTTTATAATGTATGAATAAATCGTTTAAATGCTGTTACCCCATTTTGATCTTGTTTAAATACTCCAGCATCTTCTAAAATACGTATAAATTTGTTGCCCAGCTCTTGTTCAATGAAATGATTTACATCCTTTTTCATCTCATATTTTCCCTTTAATTCTTCTGCCCACTTTTTATGATAAGAAGTTACATTACTTTGTTCATCTAATACATATTTTTTTATTTCTTCCAGTTCATCTTTTAATTTAGCTGGCCTCTTGTATAGAAAATCATGCCCGCAAAGGCCATATAATTCAGATTCAAAGAATACGTAAAAAATTAATTTATTAATGTCTAAAATAATGCCCTAGATGCATTACTTTGTGGACCTTGTTAATTGAATTAATTAATTGGATTCTATTTTTTTCTTTGATTCTTTTGCACGTCTCACTTCATCCATAAATATTTTGGCGCGCTCAGGATAAATTGGATTTTTCATATCACCATTTTTAATCCACGTAGCAACACATACGCCATCATAATATTGTAAAAGGTCATATACATTATCACCTGTTGCCCCGCCCCCTAAAAAGATCGGCGTATTTTTTACTTTTGTTTTAGCCTTTTTCACTAATTCAATACTTTCAGCGGGACTTTTTCCAGCTATAAACAAACCATCAGCAAATGCCTCATGTACCGATTCCCAAGCTGCATCTTCTATTGGTTTTCTTCCTAACGGTACTCCATGGACTTCATAAACATCCGCATATATGGGAACCTCGCTCTTAATTCTTTTTCTAAGTTCATTTATTTCTACACATTGTGCTTGTAGTAGACCTGCACTTGTAACCTCTACACCGGTAAAAAGATGTTCTACCCTTACAAAATCAGCGCCTATCGCATCCGCAACTGATAAACCTGCAACACCATCCCAGTTCACTAAAATACCTAAAATTTGATCTGGATAATTTCTTTTTATTGCATCACCTATTTTCGTCATGTAAGCAATAGCTTCGGGTGATGCAAATTGTTTAATAGGCATATCATTCATGTTTTGCAAGACTATTCCATCAAAACCATTTTTTAGTACCATTTCTGTTTCTCTTAATGATTGATCAATTATTTCCTCGATCTTTCGATCAGTATGTCTATAGCTTCCGGGTAGTGGATCGGGTTGAACCATAGACAGAGCTATACAATTAGATTTTTTCATATCCAATCTATTATTCTCCCTTCAAATGATTATAAAAATTTATACTTACATTTAAGAATTGATTAGCAGGAATAATGCCCTGTTCTGTTATGATGGCAGTTATATGTTCTGGATCGACGCCTAATAATTCAGGACACTGAAAAATGATCTTTTCCTTTTCACTTGTCTCCCAATTAATCCCTAATCTATCTTCTAAATTATTTATCTTTAATTCTTTACTATAACCATATAATGATCTTACATCTATTTTTATTAAAGGAGTAAGAACATACAATGGGATACGATACTCTTTACATACTAAACCAACAATATCGGATCCAGTAGTATTATAAGTAGTACCATCTGGTAAAATTGTTTCGGCTCCAATAAAGGCACCGTCACATTGCTTTAAATAATACATAATGGAACAATCCGGGATAAAATGCACTGTATGACCTGCATCTTGACAAGTTTTTACAAACGGATAGCCACCATCTATAACTCTACTCTCAGGTATAAATACTCTTAAATCTTCCGTTGCGTTCTTCAGATTTTTCAAAAAATCATTAACTGTACTTGAATAGTCAAATACCATGATACTTTTCATGGAAGATGCAATTTCTGTGCTATATTTAATGACATTTTTAGTATCTTCTTGTGCTTTTTCTGCATAAGAATTTTTCTTTTGAATGATACTCTCTACAGCTTCTGTGACATTCAAATTTCTAACATCATCTATTTTTCTAATCATAATGTTTATAGCATTACTAACTGCTTGACTTTCATTTCCCCTTGTTTCAATAAAAAAGGTAGATAGGGTAATAATATTATCTACTACAATATCAGTAGATAATTGTTTCTCTCTACCATTTAATGCAATAGATTCAATCATTTCACCTATCATATGAATATGTTTACTTGCCCCAAGGACTCGTTGGGTCACAATATCATCAAATGCTTCTATGCTAACTTCATCCTTTAATACATCCCTTGCTTCATTTAAATCTATCATTTATATCATCCTTTTTAATTATGACAAACTATTTACTTATAAAGGTGTTTCCGAATGCAAACTACAAATTCTATTTATTTTGAGGCTTTATGATGTTCTATATGTCAATATTAATTTGCTTCTGAAAATTTTCATAATCCTTTATTGTAGGCAAGGAATTTATTGCCCCTTTTTTTGTTACCGCAAGCGCGGCAACTTGAATAGCATGTTTAACCGCCTCGTCTAAATTATTTCTTCTTAACCAAAAATAAGACACAGCTCCAACAAAACAATCACCCGCACCAGTTGTATCAATAGCTTCCACTTTTGGAGCAGCATGATGTTTTATAACATTCCCACTTTTAAATACAGCTCCCTGCTCACCTAGTGTAATAATGATATGTTCGATTCCTAATTCTGAAATGATATGAATTGCCTCTTTAGCCGATTCAATAGAATCAACCTTATTTCCCGCTAGGAATTCGGCTTCAGGTTCATTAACAATGAGCAAATCGATCATTTTCATATAGTGATTTTCGATATCCACAATTGGTGCTAGATTTAATATAACCTTTTTTCCTTGTTTTGACACTGTCTCAATCGTATATTGTGCGACATCCTTGGGCATTTCTAATTGTAATATAGCCCCTTGCGATCGCGTTACCTTTTCAACAGATTTATCAATATCGTCTTTAGTTAAATTTTCATTTGCACCTTTGTATGTCACTATGGAGTTACCACCAGCTTCATTTACCCAAACCATTGCGATTCCAGTTTGGACGTCTTCCGTAATTGTTACACATTCATTATCCACATGTGCTTTTGAAAGTTCTTCTTTCATCGACAATCCAATTTGATCATTACCTACGCGCCCAATCATTGCTGTTTTAGCACCTAACTTTGCAGACGCAACAGCCTGATTCGCCGCCTTTCCCCCTGGACTCACTATAAATTCGTTTGAAGCTAAAGTTTCTCCCGGTTTTGGAAGTTTTTCAACATACCCCACATAATCCATATTGAGACTGCCATAGACTACTAAATCCAGTTCTTTTTGCAATTAAAACATTCCCTTATAATTTTTTATTATTGTAGCTCGCCGAAATAAATCGTATGGTCTTATCTTTAGCAGAGATAATTGACCAATTCATGTCTAAATAAAAGATTTCGATCTTTAATTCCTAAACTTTTTGCAAGCTCACCAATCTCCGTTTTGCTTATATTCGACTTTTGAACAATCTCCTCATTCCAAAAAATCTCCCTAGGTGTGTCGTCGGCAATGATGCGTTTATTAGCCATGGCAATCACTCTATTGAAGTTATTCGCAACAAATTCCATATCGTGAGTAATAGTTATGACACTTTTTCCTTCATCTTGCAATACATCCATGATTTTTGATAATTGATTAATACCATTAAAGTCTTGTCCAGCTGAAGGTTCATCTAATATCAAATAGGGTGTATCCATCGCAATAAAAACAGCAATCGTTACAAACTTTCTAATAGAATATGGAATATCAAATGGCTTCATCTCCATATATTTACCTATCCCTGTTAAATCAACTGCCTTATCGATTCGTTTTTTTACTTCTTCAGGCGATAAATCGACTCCTTTAAATGAATATTCAAGTTCCTTTGCCACAGTATTATTAAATATTTGATCATCTGGATTTTGAAATACGTACCCTACATATCTGGAGATTTGTGCAACAGTTTTTTCTTTTGTATTAATATTTTCGACTAAGACATCTCCATTTGTAGGTTTGTGTAAACCATTTAGTAATTTAACAGCCGTCGTTTTACCTGCTCCATTTTGACCAACTATTGCAACCCTTTCTCCCATTTGGATAGTGAAGTTTAAATCTTCGTTCGCTACATGTCCATTAGGGTATGAAAAAGTGACATTTTTTACTTCTATAGACATATCTTTTCACTATCCTTTTTTAAAATCTGTTCTTTTGCTTCATCTTTTGTAATTGCAAAACGATCAAAAGGTTTATTTGCCCTTTGCATATCATGGCTAAGCAAAGCAATTTGCGGTACACCTATACCTTTCATTAATAAGCTTTCATCTGCTAAAACCCTTTTTGTGTTACCTTTAGCAACCAGTTCACCTTGATTAATAGCTAATATTTCATCGGCGTATTCCGCTATCAAATCTATTTTATGTTCAACCAATAAAATAGTTTTACCCTGTTCCTTTAACATATGAATGATTTCAAATACATCTGAAGTACCCTTAGGATCCAATTGTGATGTAGGTTCATCGATAACAAAAATATCACAATCCATCGCAACAATAGCTGCAAAGGCAACTCTTTGACGTTGACCACCTGAAAGTCTGTTCGGATTCTTGGTAATTAAATGTTCTATTTTCAAGCGTTTTGATACATCCATTACTTTTGATATAATTTCTTCTCTCTTTACACCTAAATTCTCAAGCCCTAATGCTATTTCCTCGAACACAGTTTCTTTTATACCACTGATTTGTGTAAAAGGATTTTGAAATATATATCCAACTAAGGAAGCTAAAGTACCACTATCCCATTCCCTAATTTCCTTTCCATCAATATATACTTCACCTGTCAATTCCCCACCATAAAAGCTTGGAATTAGACCTTTAATTAAATTACATATTGTCGTTTTCCCTCCTCCATTGGGACCGATAATTCCGTAGAGTTTCCCTTTTTCAAATGTATAACTAATATTTTTTAAAGTCTCGTCATGGGCTAAAGGATATTTATATGAAATGTCTTTCATTTCTATATAACTCATAAAAAGTATCATTCCTTTCGCTGCGCTCAAGGCACAAATATTTAATGAAAGATAATCTCCACACCCTAAATACTGCTATAATATAGTTGGATAAGCAGATATACTACAGAGCACGGGGAGGTGAGTGGTGACAGTTTAAATACTGCCCGCATAAAAAGATGTGCCGTTTGCCATTTTCAAGTACAAATAAGTGTGCCAATGAGCACGTAAACTAATCTTTATATAAACAATTCCAGTTTAGTACGTGGCAAACAGTCAATGTCTGCTTTATCCACTATAAAATTAGAAGGGGATGTGTTTATGCTAAGGATTGTTTATCCTATTTGTTGTGGAATTGATGTCCACAAAAAGTTTGTTGTGGCAACGGTAGGTACTACGAACCAATCGGGGGTTACCGAGTACCAAACCAAGCAATTTTCAACTTTTACAGAAGATTTACTTCATCTTCGAGATTGGTTGAAATCTCAATCTTGCGTCCATGTCTGTATGGAATCTACTGGCAAATACTGGCATCCTGTGTTTAATGTTTTGGAAAATGACTGTGATATTGTCGTCGCTACCCAAAATACGTTAAGGGTCTCCGTGGTAAGAAAAACGATATAAAAGACTCCGTTTGGCTTTACGATTTGCACAAACACGGTTTAGTTCCTGGTAGCTTTATACCACCTTTAGAAATCCGTCAAATCCGTGATTTGATGAGATATCGATTTAAGCTCATCAACTTTAAAACAAGTGAGATAAACCGTGTACAGAACTCGCTTACCGTATCCAATATTATGATTTCCAGTGTGGTCTCCGATAAATTTGGTGTAAGCTCCATGAATATTATTCAACATATTCTAGATAATCCGGATGACACTAATTTCGATGTTTCCTCGATGCTACATGGTAGCATGAAACATAAGACGAAAACTATTGTGAAATCCATTCAAGGAAACCTGACCGAACCACAAACTGATAAGATGAGTGTATCACTTGACCATATGGAGAGCATTGAAAAGCACATCAGCGATATCGAATCGGTTGTTTTAAAATTAGTTCAACCCTACTTACCACAGGTGGAATTAATCTTATCCTTACCAGGCATTAAAGATATTTTTAAAGCTATCGCAATTCTTGGCGAAATTGGCGTAGATATGTCTGTGTTTCATTCCCAGAAACACATTTGCTCTTGGACCGGACTTACACCGCAAAACAATGAAAGTGTTGGAAAGAAAAATCCGTCCGTATTTCACGAGCTGGTGTTTATATCAAGCCTTTATTGGTACAATGCGCAAATGCTGCGATTAAAAGTAAGGATTGTCCTTACTTCAAAATGCGCTATGAGCAAATTAAAAAACGTCGGGGTCACAAAAAATCGATTATTGCGATTGCTAATTATCTGTATTTACCAAATGCTTGATAAAAATGAGCCATTTAATGACGAGTTATACAAAATAGACATCCATCCAAAACCAAAGCGTCCATATGCACCACAGATTACAGAAGATATGGCGATAAGATATCTAGAAACTTTTGGTTACCAAATACCCGATAAACGTGTAATCACTTAATGTTATTATATCCATAATATTAGTAATCTTCAGTCTACCACGTAGGCTTATTTCGCATGCCCTTTTTTATTTATGGTGACCGCTTGTGTTCTTTCAAACTAAGACCTCCCAAATTATATAACTTATGATGACAATATCGATTACAACCACTGCTACCTTTTCCACACCCGGAGTTGGACGAAGAAATCTTAAATGTGTATTTTTATTATCTGACGAAAATGCTCTTGCATCCATTGCAATCGATCTTTCCTCCGCCCCTGTAATAGCCCCTAAAAACAACGGACTTAATACAGGGACAAATGCCTTAATTCTAAACAATATATTTCCCTCAGTTTCTATTCCCCGCGATCTTTGAGAATCCATAATTACAGATGTTTTATCTTTTAAGTCCATTACTAATTGTAATGAAGATAATATAATATAACTTATCCTATGTGAAAAGCCAATTTTCTCCAAAGCATAAGTGAAATCCTCCGCCTTAATTGTTACAGTCAGTAACACTAATAAACCACATACAACTAGCATAATTGTTGCATACTGAATACCTAAATTAATACCTTCTTGAGTAATCTTGATGAAACCTAACTTATAAACGAGGTTCTCACCGGGCCAAAACAATGCCCGAACAATAAAGAAAAACGGCCCTATAACCAATGCTAATTTTAAAAATGGATTAATAAATGCTTTAAATCTACCTGCTACGACTGCTATCATTATATACGCAATGGTTAACGCGATGTTTACCTCCCACTTTTGAAGAAAAAGTGGGATCAATGCTAGAAATATATACAGATTCAATTTGTTTAAAGGATTTATATTTAAAAACCAATTTTTACTCTTCTGTGGATTCCGATAATAATTAATAAACGCCTCATCCATCATACTGTCCTCCTTGTATTACAATGCACATTTGAAATTAAGAATTTTTCAGATACGCACTACTATTTGGAAGTTTAACTAATGTTCTTTCAGGTATATTTTTCACAATTAAAAACGTAATTAATGCGGTAGGGATCTTATCAATCATGTCTACAGACATATTAGATATAAAAGCACTTGCCCAAACCGGAAAACCTGCAGACATCAATAAACCACCAAACACACCGGTACCACTTACACCAAACCCATTAAATAAGAAAAGTGAAATTAAACTTCCTGAAATCCCTACTAATATTCCCATACCTGCTCCAGCTACACCAGCCTTCCATGCCGCTGTAAATACTCCCTTTTTACCTAAATATCCAGCTAGAAAACCCATTAATAAAAAGTTAGATAGATAAAAAAGCGATTGGGGATTTGTAATCGCAATACTTAAACATGTAAGTAAACCAACAATTAAACCAGCGACAGGACCGGCTATTGCTGCAATAGTAAATGTTCCAATCGTATCTAAAAACAACGGTAGTTTTAATAATACAGCTAACTGACCACCTACGAAATTAACCGCAACACCAATCGGTATCAAAAAAATAATTAAACCTACGTTTTTATTTTTCATTTATTATACCTCCAATTGTTTATTTTCATTTTCGGAAAATATTTTCTAAGAAAATTAATATTATTTTAACTTTATATTTATTGCTCTATCATTTATAAAAGGCACCCAAGGATTTACCATTTCATCTCCGAATTTATCTGGCTTTTTTTCAATAGCAAAAAGATAAGTAGAATCACCATTAACTGGATAGGAAGGGCTATGCCATACTCCTTTATTAATAATAATTCCTTGTCCTGGTTTAATACGAAAGGCTTTCACTGTGTCAGGTCTTGGTTTTTCATTGGGATCATTTATATCTTGACAAATTGCAACCGGCTGTATAATCTCTTTGTCTAATGCTAACAAAAGTTCTTCCCTGCTTACATGTCGTTCCATAGAGTCAACTACCAATTCACGTTCTTTTGTATTTACTAATCCCATACCAATTGGCACGGAGACATCCAACATAGCAATATAATTCCAACATTCCCATCCTTTTCCCACCTTTGGAGCTGGTGTATTAGGTAAGTCAACTATTTTTCCAAATGGTTCAAACTCCTTTGCACTTAACTCTTGTACCTCTACATTTATCATCATAATATCTCTCCTACCAAATTATAATCTTAATTACTTACTTGAAACGCTTTCATTTGAAGTAGTCATGTTCATTGTTTTAAATTGATGGAATACTTATATTTATCTGATCGATATACCATTTTTGAAAACTCATATGCTATTCCATTTTCTAACCTAGCAACCCTATTAATTTTTAATACAGGTGTTTGGTTATCTATCTTTAATATTTCTGTATGCTTTTGACTAGGAATTGCTGCCTCTAGGGTTTCAGCAGAGTCTCCTATAATTACACCCTCACTTTCAAGAGCCGAATATAATGACTCGGATGCAAAATTGTATTTTTTCAAATTAATTTTCGGTGTGAGATCAATATTCAAAAAGGTATCATGATAACCAATCGGGATACCATTCACTAAACGAATTCTCTCTAACCTTAATATTTTACGTTCAGGATTAATATTCAATTGTCTTGCAACATTAGCATCTGTCACCATCTTTTCAGTTATAACTATTGAATTAGTTGTATGCCCTTCCATTTCAATATCCTTTGTAAAACCCGTAATACCTGGTCGAGTCGGTTTATACTTTTCATCAGCAACATAGGTACCTTTTCCTTGCTTCCTCTCTAAAATCCCTTCAAAAACTAATTCTGTCAGAGCCTGTCTCACTGTTGTTCTACTTACTTCCAATGTTTTTTGTAATTCCATTTCCGTTGGTAGAACCTCACCGCGCTTCCATTCACCATTCTCTATCTTTTCAATAATTAAATCTTTTAATTGAATGTACAAAGGAAGTCGATTATCTCGATCTATTAACATAGCAATATTCCTTTCCTATATTTTACAATTGACACTATATCGCAATGTCATGTTGTTACTACAAATTTTATCAATTTTCTTATCTGTTGTCAATATTTTTTGATGCTTCACAACATAAACTATTAAAACGGTGTCCAATATTGTGCATACAATTAAGGGTAAATATCATCCGCAAAGTACGATATAGCAACAATTATCTTTAATAACGATAAAAGAAGTAATAGATTGCTATAAAAAGATTGAGGTATCACATATTACATATAGGAAAATGAACATGGAGGTGTATTGAAGTGGAAAAATTCCATACAACATCTCCAATCTTCCAACAAGGGGATAATATCGTGATCTCTTAGTCATTCACAAATTATATCGCCATTAGGCGATTATTTTCGAAACCAAAAGCTCAAGCATTGAAAATCGTGCATCCCGCAAAGTACACGGTATATGACTGGGCAGACTGAAACTTGAAACCTTCATTAAAAAATTTATAAAAAGACACCGGTAAAAAATAACTAGTTTCAATATACATAGCAGGAATTAAATATTCGGATAAAAGGTTTTCCCACAGTTCTTTTAAAAATAAAATAAACTTTCTCCGAGACGGCTAAACTTTTCAGCATCTTTTTGTTTTGGGACTAATATAAATAGCATGGTCTCTAACCGAAAAACTTCTAGCCAATCTAAAAAATGTAGATTTACTATCCTCTATTTTAAGCGATTTTTGATTTTCTTTTTTTAGAACATACTTGTGATTTCTGTTTCCTCAAAGAATAATTCATGGGTACAATGAAAGCATCAACGATTTTCTTTAAGGAAGTAATTGCTAGGGAATATGATATGAGCCGGGGTTATTAGGTAAATTTATTAGATCCGATTCACGTAAGGTAAGCGTCAAATTACCCCTACTTAATAAGGGATTATTTGACGCTTGCATTAAATTCTTATTTAAGATGTTTAAACTACCGCCTGCTAGAGCAGGTGGATTTCGACATAAATGTCAGCGACTAAGGTCGTCCTTCAGGATGAAGTCCTGCAAAAGTCCATAAGCTGAAGCCTACTCCTAGTTCTGACTAAACTCATTCATCAATCTTGAAGTTTTCACCATTGCCTTCAGCGAATTGATTGGCAATATTATTTCTTATTATTTCTTCTGTCACTGTTCCAACGGTTGCACAAAAATATCCTTTAGCCCAAATACTTTTTTTAGTTCCGTGACTTATCCTGTAATTATTTTGATGATCGACCTTTTAGGTACTGCAAAACTTTGCTTGGTGCCGTAATTCCATCTATATTAGAATGATTCACCATTTTGATCCAATCAATGAACCTGAACCTGTCACCATATTAATAATTTCCTTAGGAAGTTCAGCATCATGGAAACATTGAATTAATTTTGCACAAGGAATTGCAGCTTCACTTGCCGGCTTAATACTACTGTAATGCCATAAACTAACGCGGGAGCCATTTTCCATAAAGGAATAGCTACCGGAAAACTCCAAGGAGTTATTACTTCGAAAACCTCTTAAGGGGCTCTTGTTGTGTACATAAGAGCATCCTTATCTGCAAAAGGTGCCACATCACCTACTGAACGTAAGTCCTCCCCAGCGTAATAACGTAATATTGCGACTCCATGAGCTGTTTCTCCCGTTTCTGATTCTGTCCATTGACCATTAATAAAATTTAAGTATGTGATTACTAAACCTATACCTCCTTGGTGGTGTAAAATCACCTGTTTTCTTTTAATTTTTCATATACTAATTTGGTCGCCAATACATCGAGAATAGCTACACCTACTGATTTAAATATCGTTACACTGTTTTTTATACTTTCCTTCTCACCATTTAAAACTAACTTTTTGTTACTATTCACAGTCAAAATTTAATGTTGCGTTTTTTTTGGGCCAAAAGTTATTCACAAGTGGATAACTTTTGACCTTTTTTTCGCTATCCGCAGATTGAAATCTGTGGATGCATATGGGTTGAAAATGTGATAAGGTAGCCTTTGAAGATACATAAAATAGATTTTTGGGAAGAGGAGTACGACACATGGCTGGTGGAAATTATCACAATCAACTTTACAACGACTATGTCACTTTAACGGAAAAATATGAAGCGCTCATCGCTGAACTAAAAAAACAAACCGCACAGCATAAAGCTGATTGGGAAGAGATGCAACGATTAACCAAACAGATTGAACAAAAAGATAAAATGAATGACAAACTCATAAAAGAAAATATAGAACTAGCTAAACAGGTGGAAGCTCTCATAAAAGAAGTCGCTCGTTTGAATCAAATCAATGGCATGGATGGCACCAATAGCGGTTTACCTACCAGTCAAACTCCGATTCAAAAGAAAAAGCACGTTCCTAATAGTCTTACTCAATCAAAGAAAAAGAAAGGTGGTCAACCAGGACATAAAAAGCATACGCTCAAGAAATTCGATGAACAAGAAATCAATGCGTATGAGGAACATAAAGTCGTGGAATGTCCACATTGTCAAGGAACGGTTGAAAAAATTGCTGATGGAAAAACCAAGGATGAATTTGACTATGAGGTCGTCCTTGTCAAAAAACGCCATCGTTTTCCCGTGTACCAGTGTACGAATTGTCATAAGAAAACACACACGCCCACCCCAGTTCGTTTGAAAGAAGAAAATCAATATGGTCCACATGTTCAAGCTATGGCACTGACTTTTATGAATGAAGGAAATGTGAGCATTAATAAAACACAAGAGATGATCAAAGGATTTACGTTTAGCGAGATGGTTCCAAGTGAAGGCTATCTAGCTAAACCACAACGACGTGCTGCCAAAACATTAGCTCCTTTTTCGGAAGAGATGCGCAAGCATCTCCTCACACAGTCGCTGATTCATTGGGACGATACGGTCATCATGGTGAATCAGCATCGTGCTTGTCTGCGCTTTTATGGAGATAAACATCTAGATCTCTATATTTCTGATTGATCTCATTTTAATGAATGTTCGAATGCCTGATTGAATACTAGATAACGTACTAATCTTATTCGGTACATTCTTCCAATCTTCTAAAAACTGCTGGATTCCATTATCAGTTAATGGATGTTTCCATAATTTTGGTAGAAGGGACCCAGGGATTGTAGCGATATCTGCACCTGAAATAGCTGCTTTTTCCAAATGTCCAATACTTCTAATACTAGCAATAATAATTTTTGCATCGAATTGATAGTTTGCTAATGTTACTTTTAAATTTTGGATTAATTCAATTCCGTCTTCCCCGATATCATCTACTCTTCCAACAAATGGACTAATATATGTTGCCCCTGCTTTTGCAGCTATTAATCCTTGAGAAACTGAAAAAACAAGTGTCACATTCGTTTTAATTCCTTCTTTTGGTAAAATATTTACTGCCTCAAGTCCTGCTTCCGTCATAGGAATTTTTACTACAACATTTGATGCCCATATGGCGATATCTCTTGCTTCTTCCACCGTTAGGCCAAAACTTCCGCGCTTACAGGTCCGTCCACAATACTACAAATTTCTTTGATCGTTTCTTTAAAGTCCCTATTTTCTTTAGCAATAATGGAAGGGTTTGTTGTTATACCGTCAACTAAGCCTAAGCGATTAATCCTATGGTAGCCATTGATTACGGAAAAGAAGCGATCATTAAGCCAGATTGGAAACGTATATTTGATGACGAAGTGAAAACATCGCCTTAGCCGCTTCTTCCGGTATACCCTTTTTAACTACTTCATCTAAACTTTCTTTAAGAAGAGTTCCAATCATACATGTGACTACTTCAACATTCCAAGAATCCGTATCTTTCTCGAATATGAAAGACACATCCAGATGACTATTCACACGTTTTATCACGGTTCGATTATAGTAAATATGCTATTTCCCACTAATCTAGAATATCAATGGAGATTAAAGTGTGTAAAATCTTCCCTTAGCGATATACAAATTCCCAGTGCTAGGACATTCAGTCGCTCCCTCGTACTTTCTTCCATACCTCTTGCCGTACTAACTTTTTGAGCAAGCTCATATCTTTTTTCCATCCACCATTTGCCTTTTCAAGCTATTTTCCAGATACAGGGTAACGACATTTCCTTTGAAATTGCGAAAAACAATTTTATAAACGGTTTTCTTCCTTATCCTTTCATATTTTGTTTTTCAATGACGGATTTTAAGACATTGTTATCGTATTTATACAGTTCTTTTTGGTAGTTAATAAATTTCCCTTCTTTTCTAGTCCCTTATTCCAATTGTAAGTGTAAGACATAGAAAATTACCCAGGAAACTTGCAAACAAAAAATTGAGAATAAAGAATCCTATATTATTATCACTCAAAGTTTTTCCGCTAATGTATCTTAAATTAATAAGTGTAAATACTTTTTTTATTGCAAGTTTCGGATAAAAGAGTAACAGCTTCATAAAGATCTCAATGGATTCAGACGGAAACCACCAGTCTCAGCACAAGAAAAGTTTTTTTACTTGAAGACTAAAATTACTAATTGCTACGAAAAGCTATAAAGTACAAGGCTAATCATTGTACAGCTAGTGAGCTACAGTATAATAACATGTTTTTATTTATTTTTGGCAATTTTGTTTGCTGTTTTCTGATCCGTAATCAGAACATCTATAAACTCCCCTTTTAAAGCTGCTAACAAGCTCTCTGCTTTTTTTTCTCCACAGACAACTGCAATAACCCTGTTAATATTTTTAAGACTTTCTAAAGATATCCCTATTACTTGTTTATCCAAAATATCATGCAATGGGATGCCATTTTTGTCAAAAAAACGGAAGCCTAAATCTCCGGTTACTCCTTTGTGTTTCATTATTTCTTTATCCTCTTGTTGAATATACCCTAACCTTTCTAAGGTAGATTCTTCATAGGGATTACCTATACTAATAAGTGCAGTATCTACTTTTTCTCCTTCTTTTAGAACAAGATCAATATCCTCCATGCCGATTAGTCTATCATATAATTCTTTGGATTCTACTATTGCAGGTACATATAAATAAGCACAGTCTCCCCCCACTTTATTTGACAACTCATAAGCTAATTGATTAGCATGTATCTCCACTTGTTTTCTTCCCATACCACCTTCAAGAGGAACTATTTTTATTTCTTCCCTTGCTTCATAGGGAAACTCTCTCACAAGAGATGCTAGAGTTTTTCCCCAAGAAATACCTAAACTTTTTATATTATTCAGGTTTTTAGCTATATAATTTGCTCCTGCTTTAGCGACTGCATTAATCACTTCCTCTTCCGAGTCACTAACGGATGGAACAACTAAAACATCTTCTAAGTTAAATTTTTTTTCAATTGTTTCTTCTAAATTAACAGTATGATAAGTTTTGTCATTTATATAAACTTGAATAATACCAATTTCTTTAGCTTTCTGTAAATATTTAGAAATAACTGGCCGTGAAACTGAAAACTTTTTCGCGATTTTTTCTTGTGTCCAATTATGATTATAATAAAGGTTTGCAATCTTAACCAACTGTCTTCTCATTTCCCAATTTACCATTGTTAGCTCCTTTTAAATTTATTCAAAATCTATATTCAATTACTTATTTTTTATTTAATCGAACATACTTAAATAATTTTTTGTGAAATAATTTATTATATTCTTTTATAATTTTTAGTACTTGAATCAATTTCATAATTACTATTATTAAAAATACAAAGACTTACAGAATTTTAAATATGAAATTTTTTAAAATTTAAACTCCACTCCTTAATTTGCAATAATAAATGCAACACTCTTTGTGAAACCAGTATATAAGGTTTTTCTGTAATTTGTAGATTGTGTGGCCTAGGCCACACAATCTACAAATTTCGCGAACATTTCGCTCGGTGTTTGGTAGTCTAATATTTTCCGAGGAAGTGTGTTCATCTGTGACGCTCGTTTGATCCTCTTTCCCATGAAGCATAAGGATGTGCAAAATAAACGTCAATTTGAAGCTTTTTACCCTGCTCTGATAGCTCGCTAAATTCCGAACCATTATCTGCTGTAATGCTTTTAAAGACATTCTGAACTTCCGGAAATTCCGCATAAATATCTTGTAGGGCATCTGTGACAGCCGAGGCCGTTTTACTTTGAATACGTCGGATAATTTTATGACGTGTCTTTCTTTCTACCAGCGTCAGTAAAGCATCATCATTTGATTTGTGACCAAGGACTGTATCGATTTCCCAATGTACAAATTCTTCTCTAGTTTCTATCGATTCAGGACGTTCTTCAATGCTGGTTCCAAGTATTTTTTTATGTTCCCGTGATTTTGTCGACTTGGTTGAACGGCGGAGTTTCATTGCCAAATCCATATTGATTACCGATAATTTACCTTCATCGATCCAGTTATATAAAGTCTTTGTGGAAGGAATCTATTCAAATTTTTCCTGCCTTTTTGCATAACCAACAACCGCAACAGGTGACCAATCATCTTCTAAAATCTTCTCCTCTGCGAAATTAATGGATTCCCAGGCAGTTATCACAGTAGAGTGAGCTCCACAATTTTCACGGTTTTCTTCGTAAACACGTACACCAACGTCCGGGAAATATTTCGTATAAGGCTTCCGAAATGTATCAATTTGCTGGACTCTACCACGTTTCTTTTCACGGGAAATTGTACTAACATTGCGTCCCATTCTTCTTCCTATTTCCCTTAGTGATACGCCTTCACCGATATAGGCGGCTATTTGCCCTCTTTCAATTTCCGTTAAATGTGTAAATGTGCGTTTTTTTGTGTTAGAATCAACCTGAGTCATCGTGAATTCCCTCCGTATTTTTTTTGTTTTGTCAACCTTAACTATACGTGGTTTCACGATGGCTTTCTATTTATTTAGCTGTTGCATTTGATTTTACAATGAACCAAAATTTAAACTCAAATTTAAAAATTTAATAGTTTGATTTTTATGCATTAATGCAATCCGTTTCAACTTTGAAGCATTATAAATAAACGTAACGATATAAAAGTGAACTTTAGGCGCACTTTCCGATAACGGACATTGATAAGTTGAAAGAACTCCTTTAAATAGGCATTGATCAGTCTTTGATCAACTACCATTATACAAGATTTGGGGAGGGTTGCCTTTTTTGTACCTTGAAACCCCTACCCAGTAAAGACTAGAATTCTGAAATATACCCACTTATTAATTATAATGAATTCCTTTTCCTAAATAAGCACTAGCTGCTTCAAATAAACCTTCTGCTAAAGTAGGATGAGGGAATACCATACTTTCTATTTCTTCCACTGTTCCTTCTAAATGCATAAACGCTGTAGCTTGGCTAATCATTTCAGTGACATGAGCACCAACCATTACAACACCTAAGACTTCATTGTATTTTTTATCCGCAATAATTTTCATAAAGCCTTTGTTTTCCAATGCTGAAATGGCTTTCCCATTTCCAGCTAAATCGATTTTTTTCACTTTTACTTGGTGTCCAGCTTCTTTTGCTTGTTCTTCTGTAAATCCTACACTCGCAATTTCTGGGAATGTATACACACAGTGAGGGATAATGGCGTTCTTTTTATTTTCGTTCCCTAAAATATGATCTACTGCACGGATTCCTTCATTGCTAGCTGCATGCGCTAATTGAAAACCGCCGATTAAATCACCAACCGCATAGATATTCGGTTGAGATGTCTGCATGTTTTTGTCGACTTTCACAAACGGGCCATCAAACTGAATGGTTAAGTCTTCTATTCCTGTTACATTTGGTCTCCGGCCAACACTCATTAAAATGATATCCGTTTCTAACGTTATTTCTTTTCCATCTTTGTGAAAAATTACTTTGTTATCTGTTTCTGTCTTTTTAAATTCGGTTACTTGGGCATCGATATGAAAAGTGATCCCATCGTTTTCTAATTCTTTCTTTAAAAACTCGCCAGCTTCACGATCTTCCATTGGTAGTATTCGTTCAGCCATCTCAACGATATCTACTTTCGTTCCTAAACTATTAAATATGCAAGCTATCTCTAAACCAATTACACCCCCGCCAACAATAACGAGGCGCTCTGGAATTTCTTCAATGTCAAAAATCGTATCACTTGTATACATCGTGACTTCTTGAGCACCTTGTATTGGCGGAATGAATACTTGTGAACCGGTTGCTAAGATGACATGTTTAGCTTGAATATTCTCATTAGATTTCTCGCTTTTGATCGTTACTTTACCATCATCAGCAACATATCCATATCCTTGATAATACTTGATTTTATTTTGACGTAATAAACCTTTAATTCCGTTCTTTAATTGATTGATTACATTATTTTTTCTCTCGATCATTGTAGCTAAATCTACTGAAACATTTTCCACATGGATTGCTAAAGCTGAACTATCCTTAATTTGCTTTAATACTTCGGCATGCTTCAAGAGTGTTTTCGAAGGTATACATCCACGATTTAAGCAGGTGCCACCTAATTCATTACCTTCTATTAAAGCTACGGTTAAACCAGATTTTGCAGCTCGAATGGCTGCGACATATCCCCCTGGCCCTCCTCCGACAATTGCTACATCAAATTGTTCCATTCTATTAACCTCCCAAGATTGTTTAGGTTATATGTTTCAAAATGTTTATAAAGAAAAGGGGGAATTGGATTTTCTCCCCCTAAATTCTTTATACAAGTATACTAAATGGATTTTCTAAGGTTTCTTTTAATGCTGTTAAAAATTCTGCCGCAGGCGCACCATCAATTGCACGGTGGTCAAATGATAAACTAAGTACCATCATAGGCTTGATCTTAATTTCCTTATCAACGACAACTGGTTTTTCATTAATGCGGCCAACACCTAAAATGGCTGTTTCAGGCGGATTGATAATCGGTGTAAATCCGTCAATCGCATACATCCCTAAATTACTAATCGTAAATGTACTGCCTGTCATTTCTTCAGGTGTCAACTTACTATCTCTTGCTTTCATACCAAGAGTTTTGCTTACTTCTGTCAGTTCAGCAAGACCTTTTTTATCTGCATTGTGAATCGATGGTACAATTAATCCGTTTTCTACTGCGACTGCAAGACCTATGTTTACATCTCTGTTGAAGACAATTTCATCTTTTATTAAAGAAGCATTTAACTTCGGATATTTCATTAAGGTGTGTGCTGTTGCTTTAATAATGATTTCAGTAAAAGATAAGCGGAATCCTGTCTGTTCCTCCACAATTGGTAATAACTGCTTTCGTATATTGATCACAGCCGTCATATCTACTTCTGTTGTCAATGTAACATGAGGAATCGTTCTAGCACTCTCTAACATTTTATCAGCAATAGCTTTACGAAGACCTTTTAATTTAACTCGTTCCGTCTCCTCACTAGTTGCTTTATGAGAAGCTAAATAATTTTCAACATCTTGTTTATCGATTTTCCCTCTTACTCCAGTACCTTGGATAGCGGATAGATCAAGGGCATGATCTTTAGCCATTTTTTCAGCAAGTGGTGTAATGAGAACTTTATTTTCTTTTGCATAATCAAGTACGTCTTGCTTATGAACTCGACCTTTTGGTCCTGAACCAGAGACATACTGAAGCTCAACGTCATTGTCACGGGCAATTTTTCGTGCAGCAGGCGTTGCGCGAACTTTCCCACTTTCTTCCGACGTTTCTGCTTGTTCATAACTAGGGTCGGCTTCCACTTTTTCTTCATTCTGTTCAAGAGCAGGAGTTTCCTCTATTTTTCCTTCTTGACTAGGAGCGGTATCCGGGACTTGCTCGTCAGCTTCCCCGATATAGCCGATGACTGTATTGATCGGTACTTCATCATCTACATCAAAATAGCGTTTTAATAAGATCCCTTCTTCATACGACTCCACTTCGATATTAATTTTATCGGTCATGATCTCAAATAAAGGTTCTCCGACTTCTACCGAGTCTCCTTCTTCTTTAAACCATTGAAGTAGTGTTCCTACTTCCATTGTACTGCTCAGTTTCGGCATAAAAATTTCTTGAGCCACTTTAGACAACCTCCCTTACGCTTTATTTAACGTTTCTTTTACTGCCTGAATAATATCTTGTACTTGTGGAACTGCGAGCTTTTCCAATTCTGGGTTATAAGGAATTGGCGCAGCTACTCCTCCAAGTCGCTTAATCGGCGCGTCTAAGTAATCAAATGCTTCACTTTCTGCAATCATACTTGCAATTTCTCCGCCATATCCACCGCGCTTTACTGCTTCGTGAACAACAACTAATTTACCAGTTTTGGAAACAGACTTTATAATTGTTTCTTCATCTAAAGGAACTAATGTACGCGGATCAACTACTTCGACACTGATACCTTCTTTTTCTAACTCTTTAGCTGCTTCTAAAGCTTTATACACCATGATAGCTGTCGCAACAATGGTTACATCTGTACCCTCTCGTTTAATATCCGCAACTCCAAGTGGGATAGAATATAAATCTTCCGGTACATCGCCTTTAGTTCCATATAATAATTTATGTTCATAGAAAATAACTGGGTTTGGATCATCGATCGCTGCTTTTAATAACCCTTTTACATCATAAGCTGTTGAAGGTTGAACAACTTTTAAACCTGGAATATGAGCCATCCATGCTTCTAAACTTTGAGAATGTTGCGCTGCAGCTCCTGTTCCCGAACCACTCGGAGTACGTAACACCATTGGCACATTTCCTTTTCCGCCATACATGTATCGTAATTTTGCTGCTTGGTTAACCATTTGATCCATTGCAATCGTAATAAAATCAGAGAATTGCAGTTCTAAAATTGGGCGCATTCCTGTCAAAGCTGATCCGACTGCTGCACCAGCAATTCCTGATTCACTAATTGGTGTATTTCGAATACGCTCCGGTCCAAATTCTTCCAGCATACCGCGCGTAACACCGAATGCTCCGCCATATAATCCAATATCTTCTCCTAAAATATAGACGTCTTCATTTTCTCTCATTTCTAGTTGCATAGCTTCTCGGACTGCTTCTAAATATGTTAGTTCTCTCATGATTACCCTCCTATTATGCATATATGTCTGTTAATAAGTCCTCTTTTGTAGGCATTGGTCCTTCTTTTGCAAATTCAACTGAATCTTCAATATCTTTTTTAGATTGTTGACGAATCGCTTCTGCATCTTCTTTTGTGAAAACTTCTGCAGCAATTAATACATCTTGGAAACGTTTGATTGGATCTTTTTCTTTCCAGTCACTTTCCTCTTCACGAGTACGGTATAATCTAGCATCACTCTTTGAATGGCCTTTCCAGCGGTATGTTTTCATTTCAATTAATGTCGGTCCATTTCCACTTCTAGCGTGTTCTACTGCCTCTTCTGTCGTATTCATTACTTCAATCATGTCATTTCCATCAATCGTAACTCCCGGAAATCCATAAGCTTTTGCACGTTCTGAAATATTTTCAATTTTAACCATATCTTTCACTGGACCTGACATTCCGTACTGGTTATTTTCACAAATAAAGACGACTGGAAGGTTCCAAACCGCAGCTAAGTTCAGTGCTTCGTGGAAACTTCCTTCATTCGTTGCCCCGTCACCGAAATAACAAACGGTCACATAGTCTAACTTTTTCATATGAGCCGTTAATGCAGAACCAACTGCTAGAGGAATTCCTCCACCAACAATCCCGTTGGCACCTAGGTTCCCTTTATCCACATCAGCAATATGCATGGAACCGCCTTTTCCTTTACAGTAACCAGTTGTTCTTCCAAATAATTCAGCCATCATTTTATTGACTTCCGCACCCTTAGCGATACAATGCCCATGTCCCCGGTGTGTACTCGTAATTTTATCATCTGGATGTAAAACAGCACACGAGCCTACTGCACTTGCTTCTTGACCGACACATAAGTGAGTAGTCCCATGGATCATTCCTTTGGCAAAGAACTCATCCACCTTTTCTTCAAACCATCTAATATCCCACATTTTTTTATATAATTCTTTCAACTTTTCATTATTAACTGATACCTTCAAATTATCCAAATTTATATTTTTCATTCTTAGCACTTCCTTCGTTTGAATACATTTTTTAAAAGTTTATTATGTAGATAAGATCTTTAAATAAGTAGTATTATATTAAAGTAAATACTTTAGATACTTTTAAAACATTTACTAAGTAGTGAATACCTATAAAAAAAACATACACTTATCCTCAAAAACAGGCGTTTTAGAGAATAAATGCACAGAATTAAACATGAAATATTTTTTAAACCACTAGTATATTTTTTTCAAATTCATATGCTAATATTAATTTAGTTTCAAATAATCCATTTATACAATGAAAAAATATTAATTTCTATTAACTGCGATAATACTTTACCTCAGTTAATAGAAGAACAATTAACGTTGTCCATATTGATGCTGATAATACTGATTTGCTTTATCTATCTGTTCTTCTGTTAATTCTTCAGGGGTTCCTTTTAGAAGTGCCAAATGCACAGTTTTAGCTATATCTTCAAGTACTACTGCAGATTTAAAAGCTCCCTCTGGATCTTTCCCAATTGTAAAAACTCCATGTTGCTTCATCAATATTCCAGAAGAGTCTCCAATATGGTTTACTATTGCTTCTCCAATTTCTTTCCCTCCTACTGGTACATAGGGACCTACAGGTACAGGACCTCCAAAAATATCAGCAACAGAAGTAATAACGGGAGGTATACTTTTTCCGAGTGCAGCAAAGCTGGTTGCGTAATTGGAGTGAGTATGAACGATTCCAGCAATATCTTTACGTTTACGATAAATGAATAAATGTGTTTCAGTATCTACAGAAGGAGCGACATCTCCCTCAATAATATTTCCCTCCGAATCAACAACAACCATTTTCTCAGGAGTTAACTGTTCATATGGCATGCCGCTTGGTTTAATAACGATATAACCTGTAGTTTCATCTCTTGCGCTAACATTTCCACTTGTCATTACTACTAAATTATTTTTTTGTAAACCTTTATTCAAATTACACACTCTTTTTTTTAATTCATTTAACAATATAAACCCCTCTTTTCAAACGTAATTTTAGTTATTAATCACTTATCAGTTCTATACTACCTTTATTTTGCTACGTTTTCTTTCCCCTATTTTTGTAGAAATAGAATGGAAAGAAATAGCTAGGACAACTAGAATCCCACTCACAGCAGTTTGCCAATAAGGAGAGACACCGAAAAGAACAATAATATTTTGTATCACAGTTATTATAGCTGCACCTATAATTGCTCCAAAAGGATTTCCCAACCCACCAGTTAGAGCAATACCTCCAATTACTGCAGCTGCAATAGAGTTAAGAGCCCAAGTGTCTCCGATACTTGGTTGAGCGGTGCCTAGTCTGGCGACCATTAACATACCAGCAAGAGATGAGAGAAATCCTACTAAGATAAATACAATTGTTCTAATATTATTTACTTTTATACCAAGAATCTTCGCTGCTTCAGGACTATTACCAATAGCATACATATACCGCCCTAATTGAGTCATTTGTGTAATAAATAATACAACAACCAATGTAACAAGCATGATTACAAAAGGCACCGGAATCCCTAAAATATATCCTTGTCCAATGAAATATATTTCTTTAGGGATACCCGTAATAGCTTTTCCCTTTGTCAAAACTAAAACAATCCCTCCGTAGACACCTGTCATTCCGATTGTCACCACTATAGAATTTAAATTTAAACGGGTTACAATTGTTCCATTAATTAAACCAAGGACAGCACCCAATAAAAGACTAATCCCAAAAGCTAAATAGGGATTTATTGAACCAGTTACCATTAGCATTCCACCAATAACCCCACAAAAGGCAGCTATCTTACCAACTGATAAATCCAACTCGCCAATTATCATTAAACATGATTGTGCTAAAGCAATAATACTAATAAATGCTAAGTCTCGAACTAACGATTGCAAGTTGTATGGATCCAGAAAATATGGAGAAAAAATAGAGGCAATTACTAACAGAAATATTAACACCAGGCCCATGTTCGTCAAATTACTCTTTTTCACAGCCTCTAAAGTAGCCTTGAATTTAGATGTTTGTTCCATAATACTTTCTCCTTCAAATTTTATTAACTCCCATAATTGAGTTGATAATAGTAGAATTATTTGTTTTATTGGTTGGAAACTCCCCAACCTTTTTGCCATCATATAAAGTTATTATTCTATTAGAACATTTTTTAATTTCTTCTAATTCAGAAGATATAAGGATTATGCCAATACCTTCTTCAGCTAAACTTTTCATCAGCCTATAAATTTCTTCTTTTGCTCCTACATCTATTCCCTTAGTAGGTTCATCAAAGATTAAAATTTGAGGATTAGAAAACATTGAACGACCAATAATAATTTTCTGTTGGTTTCCTCCGCTTAAATACTTTATTTTTGTATTTTGTGAAGCAGTTTTAACATTATAAGTATTTATTATTTCGTTTACGATAACCGTTTCTTTATTCTTCGATATTGCTAAGAAGCTTTTTAACTTTTTCAATAGTGAAATAGATGCGTTCTCTCGGACACTCAGATTAGATAATATGCCCTGCTGTTTACGTTCTTCTGGTATATAGATCAACCCATTATTAACAGAATAGTTGGTATCCCCTAATTTCCAAGGTTGTCCTTTTAATATCACAGTGCCACTCCAGACCGGAATATAGCCAAAAATCGCATGCATTACTTCCGACCTTCCTGCCCCTACTAAACCAGAAAAGCCTAATATTTCACCTTTATGTAAATCAAAAGAAATGTTAGAGAACTTTTCACCAGTTAAGTTATTCACGCTTAAAATTACTTCTTCTGCGACATCTTTTGGTTGAAACTTTATGTTTTCATTAATTTCTTTTCCGGTCATTTTCTTCACAACCCAAGGAATATCAACTTCATTTATATCTGAATAAGCAACTTTTTCACCGTTTCGTAGAACGCTAATCTCATCACCAATTGAAAAAATTTCTTCTAGTTTATGAGATATAAAGACAATTGCTTTATTTTCTGACTTCAATTGATTTATCACTTCAAACAATCGAACGGTGTCATCTGTAGTCAAACTTGTGGTTGGTTCGTCTAATAAAATAATATCCGATAATTGGTTTACGGTACCTTGTGCAATCTGTAGTAATTGTTGCTCAGAAACAGAAATATTGTCAACTAAGTCATCAGGACGTGCTGTAATTTTAAATTTTTCAAGATAAGGTAATGCTTTTTTATAAAGATTTTTTTTGTTAACAATCATACTAGTAAAACCTGAAGAAGAAAAAGGCATAAATAAATTCTCAGCAACTGTCATATGCATAAACAAATCTAATTCTTGGGGGACATAAGACACTTTTTTGATGATTTCCTTATCTTCATTGATATCTTTCCCGTTAATCTTAACAGTTCCTTCATCAATCTTATAGACTCCTGTAAGTATTTTAACCAAAGTACTTTTACCTGCTCCATTTTCTCCAATAATGCAATGAACTTTTCCGGTTGAGAAAGAGATATCTACATCTTTCAGTGCTACTACACCAGGAAATCTTTTTGTGATTTTTTTTGCTTCTAGTATTTTCATGGATCTCACACTCCCAGTTGCATCCTATATATCTCGTAAAATATTTCTATTTCACTTTAATAACACAAGGGGGACTAGCCCCCACAAAATATTTAGCAGTTTTTTAGTTTTAGCATTACTCGTTATCTTCGGCATTATCAAGAAATTCATCAACATTATCCTGAGTAACAACATCAATTCCTGTATCAATAACTTTAGGGATCTTCACTCCAAGAGAAGCTTGCCACAGCATTAGAACTGACATCGCACCCTGCTCTCTCGGTATAGTTGCTGAGGCAGATTCAAGAACTCCAGATTTTACTTCTTCTAAAATTGGTTTTAGACTATCAATTCCTACTGCTATTATTTGGTCTTCCTTCCCTGCTTCTTTAATCGCTGCCGAAATTCCAATAGGGGCAGCTGCATCACTCATTAAGTAACCATCTAAATCGGGATTTGCAGCAATGGTAGAAGCAGCCTGCTGTTGAGCTGTCTGGATATCATCATTGCTAATGCCCCCTTCAATAATTGTGATTTCTGGGTATTCCTCTAACACATCTTTATGGGCTTGGTACCTTTCTGAGTGACTGGATGCTGTTGGAACACCTTGCATTATAGCTACCTTCCCTTTTCCATCCAATAGTTCTACTAATCTCTTTGCAGCAATTTCTCCTTGTTCATACACGTCATTCCCCACAAATGAAATATCTGATTCTTCTGGAGGGGGAGAGGCAAAGAATATAACTTCAATACCTTGATTCCTAATTTCCTCAATAACTTGAGCACTTCCTTCTGCATCGTTAACATCTACAGCGATCCCATCTGGTCTTGTAGCAGCAGCGCTTTCTAAAATAGAGTTTTGCTCTGCCACATCCGCAACTGAAGGGGCTATGTAATCAATAGTAACCTTCACACCTAGCTGTTCTTCTAGGATTTTTGCTTGTTCTTCTGCACCTTTGTTTACTTCATCAAACCATGGGTGTACAACTTTAGGCACAATAACAAACTTCAAATCCTCTTTATTCTTTGACTTGCCTTCTTTTCCCGGTCCAGATGATTCTTCACCTTGTCCGTCACTACAAGCGACTAAAACGCCTAAACAAATAACAAGCAATAGAGTGAATAATTTTGTTTTCTTTTTCATCTTCTCGTCCCCTTAATAAATAATATTTTTAAAATTAAAGTCCGTTTGCCCTCCATAAAGGTCTTGTCAGTTTTTGTTCTACTAACTCTAGCGATCGCGCATAGATTTTTAACCATCTATCAAATAGTTCACAATATAGCTGATAATTTTCCGGATTTGGGAAGTAAACTTTTTCAATAGCTTTTTTTTCTTCAAAAGCGCTATCAACGCTAGTATAAATACCTGCTCCGATACCTGCATATATCGCTGTCCCTAGAGAAGATGATTCTTTAACTTTAGGAACACTTACATTTGCTCCTAAAACGTCGGCTATAATTTGGGACCATAGTTGCCCTTTCGCTCCCCCTCCTGTAAATACAATATTTCTAAGATTCTTTTCCGTTAACTCCTCAATTATTTTTAAATGCCCATTTGAAATGTAAGCGGCACTTTCTTGAATTGCTCGTATACATTCTTTCTTCCCAGAGTGCGAAGGGTTATCAATATCAAATTGCAAGAAACTTGGACTAGCATGAATCCATCTCTTCGCATCCATAATATTGGAAAATATACCTGTGACACCATTAGATCCGGGAGGAACTTTTGCAGCCAATTCTTCCATCAAAACATACGGGTCAACCTTTCGTTCTTCTGCTCTCTCTATTTCTAAATCACAAAAGGCATCTCTAAACCATCTCATAGTTAATCCGCAATAAAACCCAATACCTTCTACCATCCACTTATTCGGAACTGAATGGCATAAAGTTCTAAGTCTCTTTTCCTTATCTATAAGAGGGGTATCGGATACAACTGTTGTTTGCCAAAAACTACCGCCAACTATCGTAAGATCACCGGGATGAATTCGCTTTATCCCCGTTAATCCCATTTGTGTATCTGCTCCTCCAAGTACAACCGGAGTACCAGCCAGTAAACCTGTATCTTCAGCAGCTTGAGAATGAACTGTTCCTATAACTGTTCCGGATTCATATACTTCCGGCAAAATAGTTTTAGCCAATTCTAGCAAGTTTGCAATATTCGATGACCAAACTCTCTCTCTAATATTAAATAATCCTGAGCTTGACCCTACTGAACAATCTGTAGCAAACTCTCCACTTAACTTAAATAAGATCCAATCACTAATCATTGTCATTTTCTTAGTTTTCTTATAGATTTCAGGTTCATTATTTTTCAACCAAAGAAATCTACTAGGGGAAGTAATGGAGATCCAGTCCCCGGATTCTTTATAAATTTCTTCTGCAAAATTATTTTCAATTAAAAATCTTGCTTCTTCTCTTGCCCTTCCATCTACATTTGGGCATGCCCAAATTTCTTCATCTTTTTCATTGTATAAGACCATTCCTTCTCTCATACTCGTTGAACTCACCGCTCTAATAGCTGCAGGGTCAATCTCATTATTTCTTATTACTTTTTGGATGCAATGTCGAATACTCTCCCAGTTTTCTTTTGTATCAAAGACCTGAGAACCTGGATATTTAGAGAGTTCATCATGACTCCATTCTTTTTGTTCTATTGCTTTTTGATTTCCTTCTATATCAAACAATACAGCTCTACAACTTCCTGTTCCAGCATCAATAGCCAAAATGTATTCCGAATTCATCTTCTCACCCAATTTCTAATTTCTCACTAAACACATTAATGCAATCGCTTACAAGTAAAGCGAAATAATCAACTTTTAGGGTAAACCCAATCAGGCTTTAAGGAACGGGCATGACCACTTCCAGATTCAAATATAACTTTCAATCGTGATTCGGTATTTAGATAATAATATTCAATACTTTCATCGATCTTTCCGGACATTGTTTTCTCATAACCTTTTTCTTCAAAAACTTTAAATATCTCTTCGTGGTTATCTCCGGTACCCATGCATGCAAGATGATGGAGTCCTTCTCCGTACTCTTCTAGATATTCTTTATATATACTTGGTCCTTCTTTAGGTTCAATGAGTTCAAAATCAATATTTCCTAAGTCTATTTCTGCTATAACAGATGTATAAAATTCTTCTTTTCCATGTAACTTAGTACCATGATGTCTTGGACTTTTGAGTTCATATACATTCCATGGCTTCCAACCCAACACTTCTGAATATTCTTTCAAAGATTCTTTTATATCTTTTACAACTACACCTATTTGAGTTATTGTTGCTTTGCAGCTTCTTTCCATTTTCTCTGGATACACCCAATCAGGCTTTAAAGATCTTGCATGACCACTCCCAGACTCTACTATAATCTTTAATCTTGATTCAGTATTTAGATAATAATAATTAATAGAATCATCAATACTGCCTGACATAGTCTTTTCAAAACCTAATTCTCGAAATTTATTAAAAGTCTCTTCAAAGTTCAATCCGTCCCCCATACAAGCAATATGATGTAACCCTTCTCCGTACTTATCCAAGTGTTCCTTATAAATACTAGGACCGTCTAACGGTTCTATTAATTCAAAGTCAATATCTCCTACTCGAGTCTCTGCTATACGAGAAGTGTATTCCACTTGTTCACCATATAATTCAGTATTATGGTGCCGAGGCTTTTTAAGTTCATATACGCTCCAAGGACCCCAACCAAAAGTTTCATAATATTCTTCTAATGCTTTGTTTAAGTCTCTGACAACAACACCTATCTGAGTAACTTTTGTTCCAGCCATTATAATTCCCCCTTAATTTAATTAAGTGTAACAAATGTTATGGTCTATAACATTTGTTTACATATTAACACTATTTTCAGTAAATTGTCAACTATTTAAATACAATTTTTATTTTAAAATTAATCAATATTCGTAAAGAAATCTTTGATGAATACGTTTTTGTCTCTAGGATTGAAAAACCATGTATCCGTCACATTTACAAAAAAGAAATTATAATTTAATAATTAAAACAGGACTCGGGACAAACATCAACTTCATCCCAATACCGTGTTTAAAGCCCCCTCAAATCAGGGATTTGAATGGGTAATTCACACATTCTTTCGAGGTATTTTTTATATCACCATTCTTGAAATATAGGTTTTGATTTGGTATAATATAGGTAACTAAAACAGGATGCGGATGTGTCGGAATGATTGAACAACTAACACTACTGGATGTTGATGATATAGAAAAACTTTCCATTAAAAAAGCTAACGGAAAAAATACCATTTACTGGTACGATCATTATGCGCTTGTTTCCTACTTGGAAGATGATGACCTTTCCAGGCGCATGGCTGTTGTATTCCTTATTCAAACCAAACTGGGGACCTATGCGGAAGTTGCTTCCCTGTTGGGGTATTCCAAATCAAATTTGTTTGTGATCATGCGTGCCTATCGCGAGCAAGGCATGCCCGGTCTTTTAAAGAAGAAAACAGGACCCAAAGACGGAAAAGTAACCGGAGAAATTCAACAATACATATTTCGGACGAAGAATCTGACCTTGAATGAAGTGGTAAAACAGGTTCAGGAAAAATACGGCATTACCCTTTCCAATTGGACTGTTTCCGCAGTGAAGCGAGGCAAACTTTATCAGGAACAAATGCATTTGTTTGAAGATGAGATGCTGGAATCCCTGTTTGATTTGGATGATGAAGAAGTTGAATCTACACAAGTCGAGGAAACATCTGATATTGATCAAGATATAAACCCTGACGAAGACGCGTCAACGGTTCAGGTATTGGATACCGCTGAAATGGTGGAGGATGCCAAAATAGAAACAGTCCTTGAAACGGGCGATACAGCCATTTTTCAATCGGAAGGAGCGACAAGGTCATCCCGTTATGCAGGAGGATTCCTATTGCTTCCTTTCCTGCAACAAATTGATCCATTCGGATTATTTCAGGGTGTACGGGAAAAGGAAGGAATTATTTCGGAAAATGATATGGCGAAATCTTACAACTTGAAAGATTTCATGTATACCCTTCTTTTCCTATTGTGGTTTCGTTTTTCATCCGTTGAGGATTTTAAATTCGCCCAACCTAAAGATTTTGGTGTGCTAATCGGCAAGGAACGGGCCCCGTCCGTGAAAACATTGCGGAGGAATTTTCCGGCTGTACTGGACGGGGACATCATTAGCGATTGGATGTTGGAACTTGTTCGGCAATATATCAAATTGGACGTTATTCAATTGGGTACGTTGTATTTTGACGGACATAAGATACCCTATTATGGACACGTTAATCTGCCAAAAGGCTACCTTTCTTCTAAGCGTTTCCCGGCCAAATTGATCGAGCAGGTATTCGCCAACGACCGAAGTGGACGTCCAATTTTTCTTCGCGTACACGATACTTCCCAATCATTCAGGGATACCATCGTATCCATGATTAAGGACGCTAAAACGTTGTGGGAAGAAAATGAAAAAGGCAAACGCAGCCCGCTTATTGTAGCGTTTGACAGAGAATTGTATGACACAGCGTTGTTTAGGGAACTGGATCAAATGAACGTGATGTATATCACCTGGCGAAAGTTTGATCGGCCAGTTTCTGTTGATAAATTGACGGAAATTATTTGGGAGGCGGGTACTGATAGTGCGGAATCTATTCAAGAATCTTCAGTGAAGTATCGCTTTTGGCGTCGTGGCATTACAGTACAAGGTTACAGGACAGAAGCAATTAGTTTTCTATACGAAACAAAAGCGAAGAAAGATCCAAATCGATCCCCTTCAACACTGTTGACAAATGCAGCCAGATTCAACAAGTCGGAGATATTTTCCGATTTCAAAATGCCATCAACTGGAGAAATCATCGATATCCTCTGTCAGCGTTGGCGACAGGAGAATTATTTCCGTTACAGCAAGCTTGGTGAAAGATTAGATTATAATCCGGAATATCGGACAAATGAACGTCAGGAAACCCGAAACCGGGCAAACCCAGAAATCAAAGAAATAAAAAAGTCGATCCAAAAATTGAAAAAGGAAATTGACAAACTCAATGACAAGGTTGCCTCCAGGATAACGAAACGTAAGAAAAAAGATAAGGCATTAGAAGATATCCTGGAACAAAAAAGCATGAAAAAGCTTGTGCAGGAAAAGGAACAAAACGAACAGCAACTTCAGAAGATGAGTAAAAAAGCAAAGGAATTGCCGGAAAGGGTTCCGGTTGAGGACAATGATATGCCTTCATTAGAATCGGAACTGCATCGCAAATTGTTTCTCGATGTGTTGCGCATCGTCATGCATAATGCCGAGCAAATGTTGCTTGACGTATTCAAACGTTGTTATTCTGACCCGAGAGATATACGGAAGGTTTTGCGAGGAATAGCTACTCAAGGTGGAACCGTGACGGAATATCACGATCGAATGGTTGTAGAATTAACCGCCTTACCCATCCCAGAGCATCGCCGAGCAACAGAAAGCCTTTTTTGTGAATTGAACAAGCGTCGATACGTTATGGAGAACAATGGAAAAACAATTTATTTCAAGATTAAAAATAGTCCCTCTTAAGAGAGGGATTATAAAAAAATATTTTGGTTGTCCCGAGTCCTGTAGTAAGGAAGAGATATTTTTTTATTGCCTTAAGTATGCTTTAGAAAGTGATTTAGAGTTTTTTCAACTTGAATTGGAATTGAAGGACGATATGTTAGTAGAGAATACTCTTTATAATTTATTACTCAACTATGAGAAACGACTGACAAGTGAAGTTGTTTCTATATTTTGCCTATGAACTCTTTATTCTCCACCTTACGATTTTAAGTCCCAATTATTTCTTCAAACAAATCAACGAATTGCTGAATTAGGCAACTTACTATTTCCTTTATTTGAGCATGCGAAAAAACAAGGAAATATAGTAAACTTAGAAATTGAAGAAGCTGTTGATGCTTATCTCTGTCTATTTGATGAATTAATTATTGAATTTATGTATGCTGGAAATGAAAGATTCCAATATCGATTAGCAGCCTCTTGGAAATTATTTAAACACGGAGTATTTAAGAAGTAATAATGAAAATACATATCTGGGCGAATTTCATTATTACCCAATCAGCTACATCACTACAATATTTAGTTAATAAAGTTTCAACGAAACTACATTTTGAAGTTGCTTTTTTATTTTATTTTTACTAGTAAAAATAAAATATGCTTGCTAAGCACTACATGATTAATTGTTCAAGTGACATATCTGAAATGACTCTTTACTGAATATATCCTTCCATTAAAAAAAGATGATCTCAAATAAATAATGAGAGATCATCTTTTTTTGATGCATTCAATTTTAATGGATAGTTAATTTTTTTATTGTTCCTTTTTATCTTCTTTAATCGCACTATCCCATTTTTCAACCAATCCTGCTCTGTTTTCACCTGACCAATCTAAATCATAATCTAAAATATTCACATTTTCATATGGTTTAGCTTGTTCAGGTATATTTGCATCAGGATTTGACGGAAATTGATAGGAGCCAAATTGTTGACCGATTTCTTGTGCCTCTTTTGTTAATGCCCAGTCAACGAATTCTTTTGCTGCATCAAGTTCTGGTGCACCTTCAATAATTCCTACTGCTGCGGTAGAAGACCAAGTACCATCCTCAGGTGCAACAACACTTATATTATCAAAACCTTCTTCCATATGACGTAATCCATTATGGATAAATGTAATACCTATTGCAGCTTCACCTAGACCAGCTGATTTAGCTGGTGCAGATCCAGATTTAGTATATTGTTTTACATTATTATCTAGTTCCTCCATATACTGAAGTCCTTCTTCTTCACCTAATTCTTGTACCATTCCAGAAAGTAGTAGAAAAGCAGTACCAGAAGCACCAGGGTTTGCTACGGCAATTTGACCATTATATTCTTCATTTAATAAATCCTTCCATGTGCTTGGCTTGTCAATGCCTCGTTCGTCAAAAAAACGATCATCCAAAATAAAGCCCAATACTTCATTATAAATTCCTGTCCAGTAACCATCTTCATCCTTTAATTGATCATCAATATTTTCGCTATTTGGTGAAATGTATGGATGTAAAAGTTCTTCATCTTTTGCTGCTACAAATGAATCTGCAGGACCTCCATACCATATACTTGCTTTAGGATTATCCTTCTCGGCTCTTACTCTACTTAAAATTTCGCCTCCACTCATTCTAACAAAGTCAACTTTAATACCAGTATCCTTTTCAAACTCTTGAGCGATTTTTAACGCTTGTTCCTCCACTACTCCAATATACATTGTTAATGATTCAGATGAATTTCCTTCTTTCCTTTCACTACTACTTGAATCATCAGTACTTCCACATGCCGTTACTAAAGTGAAAATTGTAAAGACTAATAACATTTTTATACTATTTTTAAACATCATCCTTAACTCCCCATCTTTTATTTATTTTTTTTGGAACTACATGGAGTCCTTCTTCTTGGATCGAAAATCGTACATTTTCATCCTCTCTATATATTGTTTTACCTGCCGGATTTGGCTCCTCAACGAATAGTGTGCTACCTTTTAATAAAATAGAATATTCCTGTGTGTTTCCCATAAATGTTGATAATGTTACTTTTCCATTATAATTTCCATCTGTTTTTAAATTAATTGCTTCAGGTCTTATGACAACTTTTACTTCCTCGTTTACCTTAAAATCTGCAAGTCCTTTATTTTTTATTTTCGTGACACTACCTAAGAAATCAACTGTTATATACTCATCCCCTATCTCTTTTATAATCCCATCAACAAAATTTGCATTACCTATGAAATCTGCTACAAACTCAGACTTAGGATATTGATAAATCTCTTGAGGTGTACCAACTTGTTCAATTTTCCCTTTGTTCATAATGATAATTCTATCTGATAAACTTAAAGCCTCTGCTTGATCATGGGTAACAAAAACACTTGTTAGACCTAATCTTCTTTGAATTTTTTTAATTTCATTTCTCATATAAACTCGAAGCTTAGCATCAAGATTCGATAAAGGTTCATCAAACAACAGTAAATCTGGCTCCATTACGAGCGATCTAGCTAAAGCAACACGTTGTTGTTGCCCGCCGGAAAGTTGACCTGGAAATCGTTTTTCAAGATTTTCCAAACCAACAAGTTTAATAATTTTCACTACTTTATCCTTGATTTCATGTTTTGGTACTTTTTTAATTTTTAACCCGTATGCAATATTATCAAAAATATTATAATGAGGAAATAAAGCATAACTTTGAAAAACCATTGTTGTGTTTCTCTTATTCGCAGGAATGTCATTTAATTTTTTTCCGCCTAAAAGAATGTCTCCTTCTGTTGGGATTTCAAATCCTGCTAACATTCGTAAGGTGGTCGTTTTACCACAACCAGATGGTCCCAACAATGTGACAAATTCACCTGCTTTAATTGAGACAGAAATATCATCAACTGCCAAAAACTCTTTGTCATTACTGACTGAATTGTACATTTTCGAAATATTTTTTAATTCCAATGCTTTATTAGCACCCATCATCATCACCCCTTAGTCAACTTAATGTCTTTTTTACTTACTCCAAATAACCCAACGATTCTGTACATAATAAATATCGCTAAATATACGATTGCAATTAACACGGTTGAGAAAGCAGATGCTGTACCAAATTTCCCAACCTCTACTTGGTCTAATATTACAATCGTCATTAAGTTGTATTTAGCTGATATTAAGAATATGACTGCACTTAATGCTGTCATACTTTTTATAAAGGAGTAAATGAGTCCACCTAAAAATGCTGTTTTTATCATTGGTAAAGTAATCGTTGTAAAGACCTTAAACGAATTCGCACCTAAATCTTGTGCCGCTTCTTCAATACTTGGGTCAATTTGCTGTAAGGTCGTTACTGCTGATTTAATACCTACTGGGACACTCCGAGCTATAAATGCAATAATTAAAATTAAAGCAGTTCCTGTTAAAACAACAGGTGGTGAATTAAATGCCAAAATATATCCGATACCTATAACTGTACCTGGAATAGCAATACCTAACATTGAGGTAAAGTCAACAAAGGTTCTACCTAGGAATCGTTTACGGACAATTAGATATGCAACAATCATTCCAACAATTCCAGTGATTGGAGCCGCAATAGCAGCGAAAATAGTAGTATCGAGGATTGCTTTCTTACCTACCGAAAAGACATAGATATAGTGATCGAAAGTAAGAGAATAATTGATACCCCACAATTTAACAACAGATCCTAATGGTATTAATGCATACAACGCAATAATAATAAGAGAAGCAGTTATACAAAACATAGAAATTGGTAGTCTAATATGCTTTTCTCCAATCATTAAGCGTTCCTTTGCTGACTTTCCAGTGACGGTAACATACGATTTATTTTCAAAGTAATATTTTTGAACTATGAACATAATTAAAGATATATCTAATAAAATGACAGCTAAGGCAGCTGCACCAGCCATATCATAATTACCTATAGCCTGCTGATATATTTGCACCGCAAGTGTATTATAGCCCCCTCCTATTGCAATAGGGTTACCAAAATCAGCAATTGATTTAATAAAAACTAATAAAAAAGCGTTTACAATTGCAGGCTTTGCTAAAGGAAATGTTACTTTTGCAAAGGTATTCCATCTTGAACCACCTAAATTTTGGGAAGCTTCCTCCATCGATGGGTCAATTGTCTCTAAAACCCCACTTAACAAAAGATATGCTAAAGGAAAAAAAGATAAAGATTGCACTAATACTAACCCTGTTAAACCATATATATTAAAGTCATTTAGCCCTAATAAATCATGAGTAATCAAGCCACGACTTCCAAACATGAAAATGATAGAGATCGAAATAGCAAAAGGTGGTGAAATTAATGGTAAAATAGCAATTAAATTAAATAATTTCTTTCCACGCATTTTGATATACGCAGCCGCATAAGCGAAAACAAATCCAATAATGGTTGCTATTACACCAACAATCGTTGCTAAAACTAATGTATTAACAATAGATGCAAAATTAGATGATGACGTAAATGCTGTTATGTATCCTGATATAGAGAAATTACCATCTAAATCAATTAAACTCTGTTTTAGAACATGATAAAGTGGAAGAATAATAAATAAAAATAAGGAAAAAATAACAGCTATTATGGTAATAAGTAATATTGGATCCTTGGAGATCATTTTAAATTCAGATATTAATTTATGACCAAATCCCTTATTTGCATTTGCTTTATTTTTTTTCAAAAGTTCACCCCATTTATTAACTAACTTATAAAATATTGAATACAATTACTTCAAAATAACATCATGACCACCAAATTCTCTACGTAATGCAGCGATTACTTTCCCAGTAAAAGTATCATATTCTAATGAACGATATCGCATCATTAATGCTAAAGTAATGACAGGTGCCGGTACTTGTAGATCCAATGCGGTTTCAACTGTCCATTTCCCTTCCCCTGAGGATCCCATTACACCTTTAAGATTTTCTAAATTGGGATCGGCTGAAAAAATATCTTCCATTAATTCCATTAACCAAGAGCGAACAACAGACCCATTATTCCAAACACGCGCAACTTTCTCCATATCGTAGTTATATTCACTTTTGTTCAATATTTCAAATCCTTCAGCAATGGCTTGCATCATGCCATATTCTATACCGTTATGTACCATTTTTAAAAAATGTCCACTTCCAGCTTCTCCAGTATACATATAACCATTTTCAAGTGAAATATCTTTAAAAATATGTTCAATTTCTTTGAACTTATCTTGATCGCCACCAATCATGGAACATACACCATTTCTTGCCCCACTTGGTCCTCCACTTGTACCACAGTCGAAATAGTATATTTTCTTTTCCTTTAATTTATCGGATCTTCTTACAGTATCTTGATAATTTGAATTTCCCCCATCGATTAACATATCTCCTTCTTCTAATAAAAAGGATAATTCCTTGATAACCTCCTCTGTAACATTTCCAGCCGGAACCATTAACCATATTTTTCTAGGTACAGACAAAGAATTGACAAGATCCTTTAATGAATTAGATAGATTCAAACCCTTTGGATATGATGTATGCTCTACTGACATATTTTTATCATAGCCACTTATAAAGTAGCCTTTATCCAACAAGTTTTTTGATAAATTTAAGCCCATTTTCCCTAAACCTATTACACCTATTTCCATGACAACCTCCAAAATTATATCATTTTACATGAAAAATATTTTTGTATACAAATTATTTAAGGAAATATTTTTCGATAATAATTTAATAATATCAAATTTTTTTCTATAGTCAACACTTTTAAAAAAAAATATTTCTTATATAATGGAATAAATAGCAAATAAGGGAGTTATCGAATGATAGAAGATAATCAGAAACATGCCTTAGCACGAATTCGTTCAAATTATAGTAATTTTAGTATTAAAGAGAAGGAAATTGCTGATTATATTTTAAAAAACCCAAAAAACATCATTAATCATACTATTAATCAAGTGTCAGATGAACTATGCTTAGCTGATTCTACAGTATTTAGGTTTTGCCAAAGAATTGGTTTTAAAGGATATCAAGCCTTAAAAATTTCTCTTGCCGCTGAAATTGTTAACCCAATAAACGATATTCATGAAGGTATTAAAGATGGCGATAGTACTGAAGTTGTTTCTAAAAAGGTTTTTCATTCTAATATAAATACATTAAAAGAAACATTAAAGATTTTAGACGGAAATATGATAAATAAGGCAGTTGAATTAATTCTAGGTGCTAAAAGAGTATATTTCTATGGTAGTGGGGGTTCAGCAGTTGTTGCTATGGATGCATATCATAAATTCATCCGCTCGGGCATCAATGTTAGTGCTGATCTTGAATCACATATGCAATTAATGTCTGCTTCTCAATTAACAAAAGATGATGTAGCTATTTTAATTTCACATTCGGGATCTACACAAGATATGCTAGATATTATTTATCTGTTGAATCAAAATGAAGTAAAGACAATTAGTATCACCAATTTTGCCAAGTCCCCATTAACCAAAGAAGCTACCCTCTCCCTATATACAGTTTCAGAGGAAACCGATTTTAGATCAGAGGCGCTATCATCACGACTGGGTCAATTGAGCTTAATTGATGCATTATATACTAATGTAATGGTTGCCCAAGATAAGGATGGTAAAAAGGCACTTCAAAAAATCCGTCAAGCGATTTCTATGAAAAAGGTGTAATATTTTAGATTGATAATGAAATAACCGTAATCATTTATGTAACTGAAAATCGTTTAGACATTAATATAAAAAGTACTATAGTGGAAAGTTAAGTTGAAGTTTCAGTAAATGCAAATACAAGTATCTTAATACAATTCGGTTGAATTATATACAATACAAAAAAGTGTGATGTCTCGCTACTTAAAGTAGTGGTCATCACACTTTTTTTCAGAAGCAGAACGATACATGAAAATAAATCTATTTACGCTATTTGGGGGATCTAAAAAAGTGAAGTGTGTAAACATTTAAAATTGATGGAATCAACCGATATATATAGTAATACATCTAGGAGTGATTACTATAACTTGTGAATATTTCTGTAAAGGTAATGTCGTAGGATTTAGAGGGTAATGGAGCATGTTGGGATTGTATAGATAAGTGGCACGAAATCTTGGGCTTGCATAAAATAACGAGAAGATATTTGACTAAATTCATAAACCGCAAAGAGTTTATATGGAAAACTAAGAGGAAATAATAAAAGCCTCAATTTTGATCAAGCATTTACAGATTCCATGCAAGTTACTCAGATCATTGATCAAAACTATTCTTTGTGCTTACATGCAGTCAGATGTTCGGGTTAGAAGAGATAAAAAATGGTTCCGATCATCAAACTGATAATCGGAACCATTTAAATGACTTTTTGACTAGTATTTCCTAGCTTTATTATAGCTTATAACATTTAGTAAAATTTATGTGAAATAGTACTTCACCCCTCAATTTCATTATTCTGCTTTTTTCAACATAAAGCAAACTAACTTGCAAGGCTCATTACCATTATTTATACACCAATGTTCCATGCCGGTAGGTATAAATGTCGCATCTCCTGCCTTTTCTACACTATATTTTCCATCACAGTAGGTATCCACTTCTCCACTGATAAAGAAAGAATACTCATCTTCCTCATGACAGCTCATTCCCTCAGCTGGAACACGCTCCCCTGGTAAGAGTGAAATAACACTCATACTTATTTCGTTAAAATTACCTTGCTTATTAAATAACTTTTTCATTTCATACATCGGCATGCCGACAGGGTCAATATCATTAATATTTACTTTTTTCATTTATATTCCCACCTATTCATTTTTTAGTTTTGGATCTAAAAAGTCACGTAAACCATCACCCACAAAGTTAGCAGCTATAGCTACTGAAAATATTGCTAAACCTGGAAAGGTGGACACCCACCAATTGTGCATCGCCTCTGCACCCCCAGATACCATTGAACCCCATTCAGGTGTGGGTGGTTGTGTTCCGAGCCCAAGAAAGCTTAATCCAGCGAACATCAAAATGGCATTCCCAAGGTCAAGTGTTACCATAACCAACAATGATCCTAAACTGTTTGGGATAATCTCTAAAAATAGTACCCTAAGATGTGAGGCACCCATTGCACGGGATGCAGTGACATACTCACTTTCTTTCAAAGAAATAACCATTGAACGCATCAACCTTGCATAGTTAGGCCACCAAATAATAGCCATTGCTATGACAGTATTAAAAACACTTGGTCCGAGTGCAGCAGCAATTACCATTGCTAAAATTAATGGAGGAAATGCCATAATAAGCTCTGAAAAACGCATCATTACTTCGTCTATTATTCCGCCTTTATATCCAGCAATTCCCCCAAATAAGAGTCCAAAGAGAAACGCGCTAACAACCGTAATAATACCTGCTGTTAAAGAAATTCTTGAACCATAAATAACCCTGGAAAAAACGTCACGACCCAGCTCATCCGTTCCAAAAAAATGTGAAGCACTTGGTCCTAGATATCTAATAGATAAATCCTGTGCAATTGTACTATGTGTAGCGATAAAAGGTGCAAAAAAAGCTATAATAATCCACATTGTACAAATGAATAATCCTAGTTTAAAAAGAAATCCTTTTTGTGTAATAAAAGAACTAAACGTCTTCATCATTTGTACCTCACTCTCGGATCAATAATTCCATAAAGGATATCAATAAATAAATTAATAATAACAAAAATAAATGCAATTAATAATGACACACCTGTTATAGCAGGAAAATCGAGTGAAACTGCTGAGTGATAAGCATATTGACCAATTCCTGGCCATGCAAAAATATTTTCAATAAGTACCATACCACCTAGCAAATTACTAAACCCTAATCCTGCAACTGTAAGAACCGGTATTAAAGAATTAGCAAGTGCATGTCTGATAATGACACCTGATTCTTTTAAACCCTTTGATCTGGCTGTTCGAATATAGTCTGTTGACATCACTTCAAGTAAATTCGATCTTGTTTGACGTGCTATTAATCCCATTGTAAACAACCCTAACACTAGTCCAGGGAGTGCTAAGTGCATAACAACATCCGTGAACAATTGAAAATCTCCACTAATGAGTGAATCAAATAATAGTAGCCCTGTTCCACCCTCTGGTGTTGCTGACCTTGAATCAATTCTGCCTGGTCCAGGTGTAAGTCCTAGGAATGAAGAGAAAAAACTTAACGTAATTAAGGCAAACCAAAAACTCGGGATGGAAACTCCACTAATTGAAATCGTACGAACAACATGATCAATTGCCTTGTTTCTATAAATGGCAGAGATAATTCCAAATAATACTCCAAAAATTAAAGCAATTGTCATAGCTACGATCGATAATTCCATTGTTGCTGGAAAAAATTGCATTAAATCTTCCAACACAGGATTCCCTGTTCGAATCGATGTACCTAAATCACCCATTAGTAGATTTTGAAAGTATAAAACAAATTGACTAAATAACGATTTATCCAAGCCCCACTTCTCTTTATAGGCAGCAACAACTTCAGGATTACTCATTGCCGCTTGACTTAAATTAGAAGCAACAGGATCACTTGGCACTAAATGGGAGATCATAAAAACAAGGAATGATACACCAAATAACAAGAATAGTAGAAATAATAAACGTCTACCAATATATCTGAACAATTTTAATTCACTCCTAACTAAAAGCACCTTACAACAAAATCAAAATTTAAAAATATAATTGTGTGAATTTCGTCATTACCAAAATCAGCCACCTCACTACAGCATGTAGTTAAGAAAAATTCTTCGAAACTACATGTTGTAGTGATGTAGCACTAAATCTGCATGATGGAATTCACTAAATTGTGTGAAAAACTACCTACTAATAGCCTTCAGTATATTCTTATTATTTGGAAAGTTTTAACTCATTTAAAGGTAACTTGAACAAATCATTATAAGTAACCCCTTCAAGTTCAGTACTGATAGCGAAAGTTTTAGGATGCTGTATTAAAAAACCATAAGGGCTATTCTCTGCCATTAATTCTTGCATTTCACCCGACATTTCTGCACGTTTCGATTCATCTGTTTCTACTTGTACTTGCTCGGCTAAACTCAGCAAATCATCATGTCCTGTTGAATCCCAGTTTGCACGTGTTCCTACAATATTATCTGGAACAAATGCTAATTGATTATTGACATCAAAGTAGTCTGGCGACCAGTGCATGACTAGAAATGGACTATTACCTCCTCTATAGTCTTCAATGACAACACCTATTTCTCCCGTTTTTATTTCTACATCAATATTAATTTCCGCTAGATCTTCTTTTACCTTTTCCGCAATTGTCGTCCATGATAATCCTTCAGAATCAAAGTTAGCGGTTGTTAAAGGTACGGTAAACCCATCTTCATATCCCGCTTCTTTCATTAGGTCTTTTGCCTTTTCAATATCTTGATAGTTTTCATCTCTAGATTTAGCACCTACAAAACCATCTTGCACAAAAGATAAAGGTAATAGTGCCCCTTCACCTGCTAATTGTTGGAACCCTTCATAATCAAGCGCATAGCGTACTGCTTGTTGAACTAGTGGATCTGACATTTCTTTGCCTATTTCTTCACTATTATTCATTAATAAAAAGGACATTGTCGAAGTTGGTGAGGATACGACCTCAACATTATCACTAGATTCAATACTTTCCACTTGATCTGGTCCTACACTTAGTGCAACATCAATTTCTCCGTTTTCAAGCGCTTGAATTTGCGTGTTTGGATCAGGCATTTCTTTGATTATGATCTGACTTGCATGAACAGTCCCATTATAATGAGGGTTTTCCTCGAGAACCATCTCCGTATTTTCAGTCCACTTTTTCAATACATATGGACCACTTCCAGCTGAAGCACTATCAAGACTAGCAGTTGCCTCGTCCGTCGTACTTGCATCTTCCGCGTCCGTACCACCTTCTTCTTTCACAACTTCACTATCTACAATAGCAAAAGCATTACTAGTAATTTTTGAAAGAAATGATGAATCTTTCTCTTTAAGTGTGATAACAACATGTTTGTCGTCTTTTGCTTCCACTTTTTCAATACCTTCTGTAAGAGCAGAAGCATTATCCTTAATATTCATTGTACGATTAATACTAAATACAACGTCATCCACTGTTACATCATTCCCACTTGAAAACTTACGTCCCTCGTCAAGTGTAAAAGTATAGACAAGACCTGAATCATCTATTGTATGGTCTGTAGCAAGGGCTGGTTTAGGAGTAAATTCTGATCCTTCCACCATGTATAAATTCTCATATGTAGCATAAAAGTAAAGATTCGCATACACTTCATAAGCACGAGCTGGATCCATCGTTTTCCAGTCTGATGCTATTCCAATCACAATTGTATCCCCTTCAGAAGACGAATTTCCTCCAGTCTCGCTCTGTTTACCACATGCAAAAAGAAATAAAGATAACATTAACACAACAGCCAGTAAAGAAATCTTTCTCATTCTACAAAACCCCTTTTTAATATTTTATAAAATCACTTTGTAAATAAGTGGCAAGCTACAGAGTGATCATTATCAGTTTGAATAAAATCTGGTGCTTCTTTTTTACAAATATCCATTACAGATGGACATCTAGTGTGAAACCTACAACCAGCTGGTGGATTAGAAGGACTTGGTACATCTCCTTTAAGAATGATTTTCTCTCTAGTCTTCCCATCCGTTTCCGGAATAGATGAGAGAAGGGATTTTGTATAAGGATGTTGTGTTTCCTCATACAATTTATCGCGAGTGGTTAACTCAACAATTTCCCCTAAATACATCACACCGACCCGATCACTAATATGGTGAACAACACTTAAATCATGTGAAATAAATAAATACGTAAGATTCAATTGTTTCTGCAAATCTTCTAGTAAATTAATTACTTGTGCTTGTATAGATACATCTAAAGCTGAGACTGGTTCATCACATACAATTAGCTCAGGATCTAATGCCAATGCCCTAGCAATACCGACCCGCTGTTTCTGACCACCTGACATTTCATGAGGATACATATCCAAATAACGCGATCCTAAACCTACTAGATCCAATAGTTCCTTTATTTTTGATTCACCATTTTTAATTTTATGAATTTTGAATGGTTCCAATAAAATTTGCTTAATCGTTCTACGTGGATTTAAACAAGCTGATGGGTCTTGGAAAATTAATTGAGCTTGTCTCGCAAATTGTTTTTGTTTCGACCGTGTCATATTCGTAATATCTTCACCTTTAAAAATAATCTTCGATCCATCATCTGCAGGATGGAGTCCAAGAAGTGTCCTAGCTAATGTACTCTTACCACACCCACTTTCACCAACAAGGCTAAATGTTTCCCCTTTTTTTATGGTAAAAGAGACATCATTTACCGCTTTGAGCAAACCTTTTTTCCCATCTGCTCCTTTAATTTGGAACGTTTTTCTTAAGTGAGAAACCTCTAAAATATTTTCCGTTTCATTATGTTTCGATGCTCTCTCATTGCTGGTGGTATCAATTTGTTGCATTTATATCCTCGTCCCTTCCCACTCCGTCATAAAGAAAACATCTTACTTCACGACCATCCCCCTGTTTAAATAATGGAGGTGTTTGATGTACACATCGATCCATGGCGTATTTGCAACGCGATTGAAAATGACAACCCTTTGGCATATTAAGTGCATCAGGAACATTTCCTTCAATCGTTTCAAGTCTTTCAACTTCACTTGAAATTTTAGGTATTGCATTTAACAATCCTTTTGTATATGGATGGAGAGGATCTTCAAAAACGAGCTCCGCTGGACTTTTTTCAACTATTTGACCCGTATACATAACTACCACTTCTTCACACATTTCTTTCACAACACCTAAGTCATGGGATATCATAAGAATACTCATATCACTGCCCTTACTTAGATTTTTCATTAAATCTAAAATTTGAGCTTGAATAGTCACATCTAAAGCAGTAGTTGGCTCGTCCGCTATTAATAGTTTCGTATTACAAACTAATGCGATAGCAATCATGATTCTTTGACGCATTCCACCGGACATTTGATGTGGATACTCATGAAATCTTTGTTCGGGTGAAGGTATCCCAACCATTCTTAACATATCGATTGCAGTTTCTTTTACTTCTTTCTTACTAACACCTTTTTGATGAATTAGAATAGGTTCCATAATCTGCTTACCGCAAGTGTGTAGAGGATTAAGTGATGTCATCGGTTCCTGGAATATCATTGATATTGATTTTCCTCTTATTTTCCGCTTTTCTTCAGCCGAAAGCGTTAATAAATCCACGTCTTCAAAATGAATCTTGCCCGATATTTCTGTGTTTTTCTCTTGTAAAAGACCCATTATTGCAAGAGAGGTAACGCTTTTTCCACTTCCGCTTTCGCCAACAATTCCTAGTGAACTGCCTTTTTTTACATCTAAACTTAATTTATCTACCGCCGTAACAACACCCTTACGTGATTTAAATTTAATGGTTAAATCTTCTATTTTAAGTAAGGTCATAAACTTCTCCCCTTTTTAGATAGACTAGTAAAGTATGGATATATTTTAATGAAACATTTAACACTTTTGTCTATCAGTCTATCTTCTTTAACATATGAATTGATGACGTAATGGTAAAATATAGATCATTAAAAAATAACTGGAGTATTGACTGAAAGTAATGTAGTTTCTTGATCTAATGGATTTTCCCAAATATGGGGAAATGACGATGGGAAGTGAATCGCCTCTCCTTCTTGCAAATAATACTCTGTTTGATCTACAGTGATTAATATCGCACCTGATAGGACATAATAAAACTCTTCCCCCGAATGAGAAGCGTTTTCATTTGCTTTATGCTTCGGTTTTAACGTTACGAGAAATGGTTCCATTTTTCTATCCGTAAAATTATTGCTTAACCTGATATACGTATAATCAGAGTTTTCTATCCTAAATGGTTTTTGATCTTGTTTTTTTACCGCATGGTTCGAATTTTCTGTTTCTTCAAAAAAATGAACCATCTTTACCCCGAATGCATCCGCAATTTTTTTTAATGACGTGATAGCAAGTGACGATGTTCCCCTCTCGATTTGAGATAAAAAACTAACAGATAAATCTGTCTTTTCACTTAATTCCTTTAAAGTCATTCTATGTTCAAACCGCAATTGTTTTATTTTTTGAAATATTTCATCCATATTTTAATTCCTTTCTCAAAAGTTAAAATAATTACTGTATTACTTTAATTATTTTAGAAAAAGCAAATAATTACTGTATTACTTAAACTGTTTATGAATATACCATATTTTTTGAAGTGTTACAAGATTTTTCTAAATATTAACCAAACTTAAAGATTACTAGGAAGACACGAAGCTAATTTCAACGATATTTCTCATCATATACTTTACTAATAACATTCTTTACTGTATGGTTTTTATACACTTGAGTGAATTTCATCATTACCCAAGTCAGCCACTAATTGTAGTGACATAGCACTAAATCTGCATGATGAGTTTCACGAACGTATGCAAAAATAATATTTGTCTTAGTTGATTTATTGTAAAATACCATTATAATTTATTACCAAAAAAAGGAGACGTTAATATTGAAAAAAGAATATGAACAACGATTAGATGAACTGACAACTTATTTAAAAAAGGAAAAAGTGGATATAGCTATGATTACTTATCCTCCAAACGTTTTTTATTATACAGGATTTAATACGGATCCACATGAACGTTTTCTAGCTTTAATGATTGACACACGTTCAGATCAGTACTTCTTTTTTGTTCCAGAACTAGATGCAGAAATTGCTAAAAATGATTCAATTATTGAAACAATTATACCTATTTCAGATGCACAAGATCCTTTTGATATTGTCAATCAGACTATTAACACTAACCTTGCTGTATTTGGAATGGAGAAAAAAGCGGTGTCAGTTTTCCGTTTAGAAGGATTAGAAAACATCATTTCAAATGCAACTTTGTTTGACATCCAACCGCAAATTAATGTGCAACGAATGAAAAAGTCGGAAAAGGAAATTGAATTTGCCCAAGATGCAGTTGACATTATTGAACGCGTCATGAAAGAGGGGATTAAAAAAGTCGAGATTGGTATGACTGAACTCGAATTTATCGCTGAACTTGAGTATTTAATGCGTAAATTTGGTGCAGATAGCCCATCTTTCACTACGCTCGTTTTATCTGGTGAGAAAGCTGCTTTACCACATGGTAGTCCAGGTGAACGAACATTCCAAAAAGGTGATTTTTTGCTCATCGATATGGGTGTTATGAAAAATGGCTATTGCTCAGATATTACGCGGACATTTATTATTGGTGAGGCATCAGAAAAACAAAGGGAAATTTATAATATCGTCTTGGCGTCTAATGAAGCCGGTATCAATGCAATTAAAGCTGGTAAACAGATGAAGGAATTTGATATTGCAGCACGTAATGTTATTCAAGAAGCAGATTATGGTGACTTCTTTCATAACCGTGTTGGACATGGCCTTGGCGTCGAAGTACACGAAGAGCCATCCGTTCATATGACGAATGAATCGATTGCTGAAAGTGGATTACTATTTACGATTGAACCGGGTATTTATATACCAGGATATGGTGGCGTTAGAATCGAAGATGAAGTTTACATTAATAAGGAAGGGCAAACGGAAGTATTAACTTCTTTCCCTAAACAACTACAAATAATTTAAAGGTTTATTTCCTAAAGAGAAGTTCATAGATAGTAGCATACATAAAAAGCAAAACGTTACTTACTCCTAAAAACTACATGTATCATTTTATGATGCAATAAACACCTAATCACTTTTGTTCATACTTGGAGTATCATGTAGTAAACTTTCATTACCTAATTAAAGCCCGTGCTGGACGCACTTACTTTTTGGTGTGCTTGCCATTGTATTCATATTTATCATACCAAATCCTGTTTTGAGTATCTTATTAGCAATCATGGGGATAATTTTTGGATTGGTTGGAATGAAAGTAATAAATCATGAAGGTAAAGGCATGGCACGTATAGGAATAATCTTAAGGGCTTTAATCCTTTTGTTTTTAATTGTTGTGACAATGTAGAGATACGTGAGGTGACAAGGAGTTCATGGGTCGATCAACAAGTGATGTAAAGGAGAAATACTTTGAACAAAAAGAGATCCCAATCAACCTTGTTGCTTATACTTTTAATCTTACTTTGGGGGATAAGTTGGCCAATTTATAAAAATTGAAAGGTTTCCTTTCCTTTTCTGTCAAACTTTTCTTCTTCAAAAAGTAATTCATCATTAAATAGTTAATCCTCCCCCTCTGTTAGGATAGATGTCGTACGATACTTTAGTGTTATTATATTTTCAGGTAAACTTATAACAATCAATCTTTAACAAAATG